>JAKEFK010000067.1 GCA_022616075.1 bacterium | reverse complement strand
GCGCAGGTTTCCATTCTGGATGATGATCACCCCATAGTTTCAATAACTGCTTCGGATCCAAACGCATCGGAACAGGGACCTGATAACGGGCAATTCACGATTGCCAGAACCGGCGAAACTACCGCGAGCCTCACTGTCCAGCTCAGATATGGAGCAATTGAGGGAGATGCTACGGCCGGATCCGATTTTCAGACTCCACGACCCGCAATCACGATTCCTGCTGGTCAACCTTCAGTTGCATTCAACATAATTCCAATTGATGACTCACTTCAAGAAGCAACAGAAAACGTGCGCGCTACTGTAGTTGCATCCAGCGATTACGACATTGCAAGTCCAGGCTCAGCAACAATTGGGATCTCGGACAACGATTAAAATGTGGTGGCGGACGACCCGTCCGCAAAACCACGACTTGAGCATTATTCGTCGTTTGCGGGAGGCGCCCGCACCAGATCAGAAGCGAATTCTTACTCTATTTAGCGGAAGGATCAGGCTGGAAGATCCCGAGCATATTTCTTTCAGGATCGTGAAAGTACGCCACATGGCCAACGCCCGGGATGGGGGATTTGGGAACGATGATCTTGCCGCCGCTCTTTTCAATTTTCTTGAGGGATTCATCGATCGAATCCACTTGAATCACGCTGGTTGGAGTAGAATCCGGACTTTCCCGGCGCGCAAGACCACCATCGATTCCAGGCGCGTCTTTACCCGTTTCTATCATCCAGTATTGCATCGGTCCTTCCCATTTGTGAAACGTCCAGCCGAAAACACCGGAGTAAAATTGAATTGCGCGTTCGGGATTGTCCGCAGGAATTTCGAAATGTGTAACTCGTGACATAGCAAATGCTCCTTCATTGTTTTTGTTGAGGACCATAGCCCTCTCATTTGCTCTATTAAACAAAACGAAGGTTTTCTTTAAGGCTAGCGGCCGGCAATCAGAATCAGCACGACGCGCATGAGGAGGTAGGCAAGAACCAGAAGGATGAAAAAATAGTTGCGGGAAGCCCAGCGAACCGATTTTTCATAGAAGTTTTCCTTGTACACGCTGACCGGAAGATCGTCAAGAAATCGGGCAACATCCTGACTCAAATCCATCGCATTCGCATAACGGGAACTTTGATCCGGCGCCATCGCATGGATGCAAACTGCGTTAATGGCCGCCGCGATTTTTGGATTTCGTTTTCTTGGAGGTTCGAACCGGGCAGAGGAAATCCCTTCTTCCGGAGGAGCAACTCCTGTTAACAAAAAGTAAAGAATGGCGCCGAGCGAATAGACGTCCGTGCGCTCATCTAATTTACCGATTTCTCCCGCAGCTTGCTCTGGCGCCATATAGGAAGGAGTGCCGAGAACCGTGCCGTGACCTGTTGTCCCTGGACGATTCTCGCCGGTATTTGTTTTTTCTTTAGTTTCCGGATCGCGCAAGAGTTTGGCCAGTCCCCAATCCATTACGAGCACTTCGCCGAAAGCGCCTACCATGATGTTTTCCGGTTTGAGATCCCGGTGGATCACTCCTTCTGCATGTGCAAAAGCGACGGCTTCACAAATTCGTTGAAAAACGCGAAGCCTTTCAGGTAGGGTCTTATGGATAAACGAATCGAGTCTTTCACCGCGCACATACTTCATCACATAAAAAACACGATCATCGGGAAGGAGACCCACATCATGAATCGGCACAATTCCGGGGTGTTCCAAACGCGCCACAATTGCTGCTTCGCGCAGCATCCGGCTTGCCAATTCGGCGGAGAAATCGGGGAAATCCAGAACTTTCATTGCCACTTCGCGATTTAGTTCTGAGTCATGCGCAAGATACACGGTGGCCATGCCGCCGCGCCCCAGTTCCCGCAGAATCCGATATTTCGTGCCGCTTAAATCAGGAGCTGTGGAAACTTTTCGCAGATGATCGAGAGTCTCATCGGGTAACCAGGTCATTCGGAGGTTCCTCCAAAGAGACGCCGCGCGTCGCTCCTGTATTCTTTCTGACTTCCACTGATCTCTTCAAGTTTTCGCAGCACCATTTTGCGAAATTCGCGGCGCGCGAAAGATAGATAGTTGGTCACTGTTGTTATCGGTATTCCGAATGTTTCGGACAACTCTCCGTAAGAGATTTTTGTTACGGGATCTCTTTCCAAATCGTACTTTTCGAATATCTGAAACTGAATCATTTTGTTTTGTTCTTCACAACTGCGGCGAAACGCATCCAGCGCTGTGGAGAATAAAGCACGGATCCATTCCCTTTCAAAGATCTCATCGGGAGAATGCCGGCTCTGTTTCAGCTCAATCTCGGCCTGATGGAAATCGTACGGTACAAAAAGTGCGCCGCCTCCTCTTTTCAGTGTTTTCGCCGCCTTATTTTCATTCGCTAAATAACCATCCAGGCAAGTGCGGAGAAATGTTCTGAAACGCGAACGCCTCGGATCGTAGCTATGGAAAAAATTTTTCTCAATTGCGGAGGTGAAGAATCCCTGAGTCAGATCCTCGGCGTCTTCGCTGGATTTACGCCATTTGATCCGGAGATATTTATAAACCGGCTTCCAGTACATCCGCACCACCGATTCCCACGCCTGATGCTTTTCAGAAGCATCACTCTTGCGCAAGGATGCGATTGCTGAATACCGCGTTGTCGGAAAACGACCACGCGAGCCACCTGTATTGGTTTCCGGTTTTTTCCCCATACGTTATTCTTTTTATAGAATGAATTGGTTGTCAAGAAACGCCTTTAAAGGGATTCTGCGCGTTCTTTAATAGTATGTTGAAAGGAGGAATGTGATGAATAAAGTTTTGTTGGGACTCATTCTAGGTGGAGCGCTGGGTGTGCTGGATGGATTGACGGCCTGGTTTACGCCGGCTGTTCGGGACCAAATGGTCGGAATCGTTGTCGGATCCACCGTCAAAGGAATCATTGCAGGTCTGCTCATTGGCTACTTTGCGCGGAAAGTAAATTCACTGGTACTTGGAATTCTTTTCGGACTCGCTATCGGAGCCGGACTCGCATTTCTTGTTGCAGCTATGCCGGATCCAAGTGGAAAGCACTACTATTTTGAAATCGTTCTCCCTGGAAGCATTGTTGGAATCCTGGTCGGATACGCTACACAGAAATTCGGCAGATCACCATCAGCCGTGAAAATGTAAGCAGGCTCTACGAGGACTCGACTTCTTGAACGTCCTCGATGAAATCACTTTGAGGTGATGCGAAGCGGATCCTCAAGATGCGCCGGTTCGAACCGGCATCGCGAAGCAGCGTCAGAATTTTCTCGAAACCCGGATTCTCTTTTGCGACTCTGTAGATTCGAGCGGATTCCAGGAACATCACTTCCACATAGTCCGTTCCTTCCGGTTCGCGAAGGCGTCCAACCCTCATCTCGCGATCTAATGGCACGTTATCCCATCGGCGTAGTCAATGAGTGTCTGGTTTGTATGAATATCCGCCGGGTCTGTCGTGTAAGCGGTACCTGCATCATTGTCGGGTAAATACGCTGAACCCGGCTGAATGGAATACATGGAAACTTTAGCATCGGGATGGCAGTTCGTGTTTTCCTGCGCTGACAGCCACGTACTTAAAAGAACAGGTTTGTCGAACATTCCAGGATCAATAACAAGTGCCACCACAGCTATGTTGCCAACCTTCACACGGATCAATGGCGCAACATGAAACCACCATCCGATGCAACAACCTCCCCACTTGTCTGCCTTGACCGATAAGTGATCGTCATTCTGATTGGCAAAGCTGAACACTTTATCGCAGCAGTAGCTGAATTCATTTGTAATGATCCGCCACATTTTGTGTGCACGCGCATAGCACCCATCGATAACATACTGAAACGGTATACAGGGCGTTATATCGTATGGCCCTGGCAAGTGACAGGATTGGTTTGCACAATAGTCAAATATCTCTTTTGCGGTTTTGTAGTCAGGAACAATGGTCTTGCAGAGTTTAAAGGTGGCCCATTTCAAATAACGATCCACGATATTAAATGTGGTTGGGTCGATGGAAGAAACATCAATGGGTACTACACGGTCCGGCTTGACGAACAAAACTCTTCCACTCTGAAAGGCATCGAGTTCTTGCTGCGACGGCGTCTGCGCGCTGTGAATCACGCCTCGTCCCGTATCGAGGAAGGCCTTTACAGGTATCTTCTTCCTGAATGCATCTTTCAAACGTTTGGAAAACTCTGCGGACTTTACTGTCTGTTTCAATGTAAAGATTCGTTCCCTTTGATTGAAAAGATACTCTGTTGGCTTCGGACCTTTGTGGCTTCGAATCGCGGCGACTGTGAGAATTCCGGTCTCTTTTAGGGACGGCATCTAGTGAGTGACTCCGCGGGAGATTTGATAAACAATAGCCACATTTAATTCGCGGTTACTGCCTCGCAACTGATCATAGCCGGTTTGCTCGAGAATAAGATCCGCGAGAACTACGCGCGGCAGGACTTTGATGGCATCTTTGAAATTCTTCTTGAGATCAGCAAAAGCTTTTGCATCCATTGCATGAAGGTCTTTTAACTTGCCCTGCACTTGCGTGCGTGTGATGATCTTTCCTTCGATCTGATCTTGCGGAATTCCTAAAACATAACTCGCCGTCTCACCAAATTCGATCATCACGAGCTCAATACGATTGCGCAAGATCTGATTTTCTTTTTCTCCGATCATTTGCTTCAGCTTTACCAGATGCTGCGACGATGCCTGACCAAAAGTCCCGGCTTTTTCATAGAAATCGTCCCAGGCAACCTTGTATCCTGTGTGAATTTCTGCCCATTGATAGTTCTCACCCGTCTTCGTTACAAATTCTGTTGTGCGGCTCCCGAGATCCGCGACTGCAAAGCCGGATTTACCCAGAGTTGCCGCTTCATAAGCATATGCGGATTCGCCTTCTCCAGTCAGGATTTGTACCTCAATGCCCTGTTGGCGCAGTTGATCTGAGATAGCCGCGCCGTTTTCCGCTTCGCGGAAAGCCGCAGTTGCAATGCCCTGAATTTTACGCGAATGAGTTTTTTGCTCACATTGATCTTGAAATCCCGCAAGCAGAGCTCGAATTTCTTGTACTTTTCCATCCGAAATCTGCTTTCGTCCCGTTTTACTTTCGGTTGCTTTTAGATCATCTCCCACACCCGCAGTTTTTCGTTCATCAACGTACTGCAAATATTCCCCTTTATTGATTTCAGCGATGATGAACTTGAAGGTGTTGCTTCCCATATCTACCGCGCACACGAGTCCGGTGTCGCGCAGCTTCTCCTGACTTTCCGCGCGGACTGAATGCGAAGCCAGGAGCGTGGAAAGTAAAATCAGCGGAATGACTCCGTGCATATAGCACCTCAAAAACAGATTGTAACATTTTGAAAACGCTGAAACCCGGCCCTATATTTCCGACTGAAGGAAAACTGAAGGAGGTTGTTATGGCTGTTGTTAAAGTCGTTGAGATTATTGCAGAATCGGAGAAGGGCTGGGAACAGGCAACGCAAGAAGCGATCGCGAATGTCGCTAAAACCGTCCGGAACATCAACTCGGCTTATGTCAAAGAGATGCAAGCGAAGGTTCAAAACGATCGCGTCGTCGCGTATCGTGTAAATCTACAAATCTCTTTTCTTGTAGAGGACACCGACATCAACAAGTAACTCAAGTTGTCTTCTTATTCGTCTCGCGATTCACCTTTGGCTTCTTTATAGGCCTGGGCTATACCGGGAGTTTCAAAAAAATCAATAACCACTTTTGGGTTCGGTTGCAACAAACGCGTAAATTCCATTCGCCACCTGAACGGTTTCGTAATCCTGTTGCGGCAAATTATCAGCGAGGCAAAGAAAAGGAAGGAACAAGAAGAAAACAGATCACGGATTTCATAAAGGATTTGCTCGTCTCCTGCGGTCAGATCGTAATGGTTGCCAGCAATAACGCAAAGCGATATGGGCAGATTGCAAGCGGGAGGTCCTCAGACGGTCTGATTTGATTGTGGACTAACCGCCAAGGCGCCAAGACGCCAAGAAAAGAACGTTAAATTCTATCTTGGTGCCTTGGCGTCTTGGCGGTTAAATCGGAGTAAAATTGAATTCAATCTAACTTCGCATAGTTTTGGTGTGAGATGGCGAATCGATCTGTCCCGGAGCCCACAGGAAAGGCCGAATGGGTGCTAACCCAAAGCACATTTCGCCAGTTTCTAAAGTGGATCGATGGCGGGGCCGATTCGGGCGGCCAGCGTTATCTGGAGATACGGAGGAGACTCGTGCTGTATTTCGACCGTAAGAACTGCGTTTCGCCCGATGAACTTGCGGATGAAACTCTGAATCGCGTGGCACGAAGACTCGAAGAAGAGGGGACGATTTCGAGCGATACACCTGCGCACTATTGCTACATCGTTGCTCGTTTTGTGTTCCTCGAATCCTTGCGCGGGCAACACCGCCAGGAATCTCTCCATGATCGAATACCCGCAGCGCAGGATTTCACCGAGGAGGAACAGCAAGCCCAGAGGCGATCGAATTGCCTGCAACAATGTATGCAAAAGCTCGAGGTTCCTGAACGGGTGCTGATCATAAGCTACTATCAGGGAGAACGGCGAACAAAGATTGAGAAGCGCAGAGCTCTGGCGGCTGAATTAGGAGTTACGATGAACGCGTTGAGTATTCGCGCTTGTCGCATACGGGACAAACTTGAAGCCTGTGTGCGCAAATGCCTGGGGAGTGCCGAATGAAAGATTTTGGCCGTTTTGTCTTGTAATTATGGGGGAAGCGACAGACTTATGAAGCATGTTGAAGAACGAATAATCGAAGACTACCTTCTTGGTACTTTGCCGGAAGCTGAAATGGAGCGCCTGGACCAGTTGAGTGTGACAGATGACGACTTCGCTCAACGGCTGCGCGATGTTGAAAACGATCTGATGGATGCCTACGTGAGAGGCGAGCTGTCCGGAAATACGCTTGTCAGCTTCAAATCGCATTATCTGGCGTCCTCCAAACGCAAAGAGAAAGTGAGTTTTGCTGAAGCATTTCGCGATGTAATGATCGCTTCTGAACAAGCAACAATCAAAAGCATTTCGCGCAAACCTGCTTTTGTATTTCAGTGGGCGCTTGCAGCTGTTGCTGCAATGATGATGTTAACCGGCGGCTACTTAATGTTCGATAACATGAGTTTGCGCAATCAGCGCCTGACGCTTGAGCAGCGCGAACGGGATTTGCTGCGAGAGCTTGCGCTGCAGCGTTCTTCGGACGCAGAAAAGGAAAAGGAACTCACGCGTGTGAGGCAAAGACTTGCTGAGCTCGAAAAAAAAATGCCATTCGTTGAGCAACGCGGCGTCCGTGTCATTGCCCTTAATCTTCGACCTCAAACGAGAAACATTGGACAGATCCCGGTTCTTTCTATGCCCGCTGATACGGATTCTGTAGACATAACTCTGGAACTTGAAATGAATGAATTCTCCGCTTACGCAGTGGCTTTGAAGAATCCTGCAACTGATGAAGTCCTGTGGAATGACAAGCTCAAAGCTGATAAGAGCATAAAGATCAGATTACCGGCGCATTTGTTGAAGTCACAAAATTATGTCTTGGAGCTTTCGGGCATTTCTTCCGGCGGAGTAAGCGAAATCATCAGTAGTTATCCTTTCAGAGTTATAGCCCAGTAGGTGGTCCTGATGTACTTGGTGGTGTTCGCAATTTTTGCTTTTTCCAGCATCGCTTTCGCCAGTGGAACCCTATTGCAACCGGCGAAGCCCATCGTGCGCGAATTATCGGGTGGACAGAAGCATATCTATCGAATCTCGCTAGCGAAAGACCAATACGCTGGCGTGATCATTGAGCAACGCGGCATAGACGTTGTCCTTGAATTTCTGGGAACGCACAGTAATGCCATCGCCAGTTTCGACAACGAATTCAGAAGTCACGGGGAAGAGAAAATTGAGATGGTTTCGGAAGCGGCTGGAAGTTATCGGCTGAGTGTGAATGCATCCTCATTGAGCGCTTCAGCAGGCCAATACCAGATTCGTATTACTGAGATTCGCGCTGCAAGCGAGAATGACCGCTTGCTTCATGAAGCGCGCAAACTGGAAGCGGAAAGCCGGCAAGCTCTTCTTGACGGATACTATCAGGATGCGCGTCAACTTGCCGAACGAGCCTTAGCCATCGCCGAAAATATTTTAGGACCCGAACACCCGTTTGTTGCAACGTTGCTAATGCAGCTTTCCAACTATTACGATGACAAACAGGATTTTGCCAAAGCCATATCGCTGGTAGAACGCGCCTTAGCAATAAGAAGAAAAACGTTGGGAGAAGAGCATCCCCATACCATCGATGTTATCCAATCGCTGGCGTATTTTTACTATTCGACAAACGAAATAGCTAAAGCGGAACCTTTGGCACAGCGGGCTATTGATATCAGCGAAAAGACACTTGGCTCGGAGCACGCTTTGGTGCGTAAATGTCTGGTAACTCTGGCAAAAGTTACAAATGAGTATAAGAAGGTAGAACAGCTACTGGAACGAGCGTTAATGATTGCAGAAAAAACCGAAGGCGCAGAACATTATCACACAGGCACTGTGTTGAACCAATTGGGCTATCATTACACAGTGACGCGGGACTATGAACGAGCGGAGAAGTTTTTCCTGCGTTCACAGGCAATCTATGAGAAGACGGTAGGGGCGGAGAATATTTCACGCGCAATAAATCTGCATAATCTCGGCTTGATCGCTCGCGAAAAAAAAGACTACTCCAAAGCGCAAGAGTTCTACGCAAAGGCAACCGCAATCGTTGAGAAAGCATTCGGGCCTGAGAATCCCCGTCTGGCCATCATTCTCAATAATGTCGCCAATATCTATCGCGCCGGCGGGGACTACGAGAAGTCTTTAGAGGCGCACCATCGAGTTTTGCAAATTTCGGAAACAACGAAAGGATCTTACCAACTTTTGACTATGACGTCTCTTGGCAACATTGCCAAAACGTATGCCGCACAGGGAAACATCGTGAAGGCAATTAAGTTCCAAGCGCGTGTTGATGCAGTGATCGAACGCAACATAGAAATGCAATTGGCCATCGGATCCGAACGGGAGAAAATATCCTTTCTAAACTCGATTGCCGAGAGGACCGATCGAACCATCTCACTCAACAGGGACCTCGCGCCGGATGATTTGGCCGCGAGCGAACTGGCAGCGCTGGTTTTGCTTCAGCGCAAGGGGCGCGCGCTTGATGCTATGTCCGAAACCTTCGCCTCGTTACGACAGCGCTCTTCGCCTGAAGAACAGGCCTTGCTCAAACAATTCAACGATGTCACAGCAGAACTGGGACGCCTCGTGCTCGACGGACCGCAGAAGATGTCTGTCGAAGAACACAAAAAAAGAATCACGGAGCTGGAAGAGCAAAAGGAAACGCTTGAAGCGGAGATCAGCCGCCGCAGCGCGGAGTTTCGCGCCGGTTCGCAGCCCGTTACCGTTGCCGCTATTCAATCAGCAATTCCTGCTGATGCGGCATTGATTGAATTCGCTGTGTATCGTCCGTTCGATCCTAAAGCTGAAAGCAATAAGGAAGCTTACAGGGAGCCGCGCTACATCGCATACGTTCTGCGCCAGAACGAAATTCGGTGGCAAGATCTTGGCGATGCGAGGATGATTGATCATTCGGTTGACAAGCTACGCGAGGTTTTGCGTGAGCCAGGTCGTAATGATGCACAACAACTATCACGCGATCTTGATGAAAAAATCATGAAGCCGATTCGCCCTCTTTTTGGAAACGCGAAGAGTTTGCTCGTTTCATCGGACGGCTCGCTGAACCTGGTTCCCTTTGAAGCGCTGGTTGATGAGCAGAATCGCTATCTTGTCGAACGCTTTTCGATTACATACTTAACGAGCGGGCGCGACCTGCTGCGGATGCAGGTGATGCGTGAAAGCAAAAGCAATCCTCTCTTACTGGCGAATCCGATGTTCGGTGAGCCGGAATCGATTGCGATGGCTGAAGTCAAAGCTCCGAAGTCCGGCGGACGAGCCGTCCGCAGAACAAGCGTAACAACAGGCTCCGATTTGTCCGAGGTCTATTTTGCGCCGCTGAGCGGCTCAGCTCAGGAAGCAAAAGCCATTAAATCACTTTTTGATGACGCTTCTGTTTTGACCGGAACGCAAGCTACAGAGTCTTCACTCAAGCGGACCTCCGCTCCGCGAATCATTCATATTGCAACACACGGATTTTTTTTGACGGACGCCGGCAATGAAAATGCAAAGATTGCAAATCCCTTGCTGCGATCGGGACTTGCCTTTGCGGGGGCGAACATTCGCAAGAGCACCGGTGACGATGGTATTTTGACTGCGCTCGAAGCATCAGGCATGAATCTATGGGGCACAAAACTCGTTACACTTTCGGCCTGTGACACCGGTCTTGGCGAGGTAAAAAACGGCGAAGGAGTGTACGGCTTGCGCAGATCTTTCGTGCTTGCCGGAGCGGAAACTCTCGTCATGAGTCTGTGGCCTGTCAGTGATTACGTAACACGCCAGTTGATGACCGATTACTACAGGGGCCTTAAGAAGGGCCTGGGACGTGGCGAAGCTCTGCGACAAACGAAGCTCAGCATGCTCAAGCAAAAGGAGCGCGCTCATCCCTCTTACTGGGCCAGCTTCATTCAATCCGGTGAGTGGGCCAGTCTCAGCGGCAGTCGCTAAAAAATAAATCCCCTCTTCTCCCTTATCTCTTCCTCTCACTTCTTACACTTCTGCACGAAATGTTTTTCCCGATTTCTCTTATAAGAGTGAAAGCAAAAAGGAGTTATAAAATGGGCACAACAGTTCTCGCGCTTCCGGTATATACTTTATTACAGTATATTGTGATATCGTATATAGCATGATTACAAAAGAAATGAAAAAGGGAAGCGCAGAATTGTTGATCCTTTCTTTGCTTTCTGCTCGGCCGCGTCATGGATACGAGATCGGCAAACTGATCGAGCTTCGTTCCAAAGGAAAGTTGCAGTTTCGCATCGCCTCGCTTTATCCGATGCTGTGCCGCTTGGAGGATAGGGGAATGATCGCCGGTCGCTGGGTGGAGAAGCCCGGTGAGCGCCGCCGCCGCTACTACAGGCTCACCGGAAAAGGGAGGCGTTTGCTTCAGGAGCAGCGGGCGACCTGGAAGGAATTCATTGCAGCGCTGACGCAGATCGTAGGTATGGAAAATGCCTGATTGGAAGTCATTTGTCCGGGACCATATACAGCTCAATGAACTCCTTCCCGCGCGGCAGCTCGAAATCATCGAAGACGTGGCGCAGCAACTGGAGGATGTCTATCAGGAAGCATTGCGCAATGGGCTCACCGAGTCTCAAGCCGAAGCAACCGCGGAACAGCACATTCCGGACTGGCAATGGTTTTCGAACGAAGTATCCCGGTCACAACCTCGCTCTCGTGCCTCACAAAACCTCATTGAACATTCGCATTCTGAAAAGGCCGGATTGCGCGCGATGCTGTACGAACTCATGCGCGATCTTATTTACGGCGCGCGCATGCTGCGCAAGAATCCTCGCTTCACCATCATTGTTGTGCTGACGATCGCGCTTGGAATCTCTGCGACGACCGCCATCTTCAGTGTGGTGAACGCGGTGATCCTGAAACCGCTCCCCTACGATCATCCAGAACAGATTCTCTGGGTCTGGGGAAAGTTTTCGCAAGGGGATCGGGCCGCGATTTCTCCACCCGATTTTCTTGATTATCGCGCGCGGGCAAAATCGTTTGAAAAGTTTGCGGCAATGCATGTCATGCATCAATTCGTTCCGGCGCCGATGACACTGAACACATCTGCCGGTCCGGTCAAAATCGATAGCGCTCTCGTAACTGCGGGATTCTTTGAAGTATTCGGGGCGCGTCCGCATGCGGGTCGAACTTTTGTTGCGGCCGATGAACAACAAGACACGAGCGCTGTGATCCTCAGTTACTCCGCGTGGCAAGAACACTTCGTGGGCGATCCGCAAATCATCGGTAAGTCCATCGTGATCAATCAATCCGGCTATACCGTGGTGGGCGTGATGCAGAAAGGTTTCGGCTATCCGTTGGATGTGGATCTATGGTCTCCTTTGGTATTCGCAAGTCCCGATATGCAACAGCGGAAGTTTCACTTCTTGCGTCCGATCGTCCGCGTCCGTGAAGGGATGTCGATCGAAACCGCGCAGGCGGAATTGCAGACAATTGCGTCGCAACTGGAGAAGCAATACCCGGAATCGAATCGAACCTGGAGAACAAGGCTGGAGACTCTTCAAGAACAAATGGTGGGCAACCTCCGAAGACCTTTGTTTGTGATCTTCGCCGCGGTCTCTTTCCTTCTTTTGATTGCTTGCGTGAACGTCGCTAATCTGCTGCTTGCCAGAGCCGCCTCGCGCCAGAAGGAAATAGCCATTCGTGTGGCGCTGGGAGCCGGACGCTTTCGCGTTATGATGCAGCTGCTTGCCGAAGGCTTGTTGATTTCTATTCCTTCCGGCTTGCTTGGACTTCTTCTTGCGCACTGGTCGCTGGAAGCATTTCGGACCGCCGGTCCCGATTTTCTTCCACGCCTTCAAGAGGTAAGTGTGGATAGAACCACGCTCTTGTTTACTCTTCTCTCCTCTGTTGTTACCGGGATTCTGTTCAGTATTGCGCCGGCCATTGATATCATGCCGCACTTAACTTCTGAGCGATTGAAGGAGGGAAAATATTCCGGTACGCGCACGGCGGGGGGGAGGCTCCGGCAGATGCTTGCTGTTTGTGAGATTGCGTTGTCGTTGATTTTGCTTGCCGGCGCGGGGCTATTGCTCAAAAGTTTCTGGAATCTGACTCATGTCGACCTGGGATTCCAACCGGAAAACTTATTGACAATGCGCACGTCGCTTGATGAAAAAAGATATCCGACTCCCGAGTCGGTTGTCCGATTTGTGGAAGCCGCGATGCAAAAGCTGGGAAGTCTACCTGGAGTTGATTCGGTTGCAGCCGGATCGGGAATTCCACTGATTCCGGCCGGAGGTGATCGCTTTTTCACGATCGAAGGAAGGCCGGCACCCGCGCAGGATGCGGATAAACCAAACGCTCAATTTCGAGCAGTTACCAAAGATTATTTCAAGACTCTTTCTGTTCCCGTAATGCGAGGTCGAAGTTTTGGCGATCAGGATCATGAAACTTCCGCAAAAGTGGTTATTGTGAACGAACCGTTTGTGAAAAAATTCTTTACGGGCGGCGATGCGATTGGCAAACGGATCGATATTGATGTGGGCACTCCGTTTTTAGCGGAGATTGTTGGAATCGTAAAAGGAACCCGTCAAAATCTCGTGAATCCGCCGGATCCAGAAATGTATGTCCTTCACAAACAGGCACCGATGGGTTATTTCCTGGTGGCGGTGCGATCGCCAGGCGCGTCCGTTTCCGCGCAGACTGTGCGTTCGGCTTTGCAGGAGCTGGACAAAGAAGTGGCTTTTCAGAGATTTCGCACCATGAATGAAGTAAAGGCGCAGGCCGCGATTCGAAACCGGCTTAACGCAACGCTTCTTGCGGGCGCGGCTGCAATTGCTCTCTTACTTGCAGCAGTGGGAATCTATGGCGTTCTCTCTTTTTCCGTTGAACAGCGCCATCAAGAGATTGGAGTCCGTCTTGCGCTGGGCGCCCAGAGACTGGACATCCTCGCACTGATTCTTCGATATGGAATCCGGCTTGCTGCAATCGGACTTGTGATGGGAATCACAGGCGCATTGTTGCTGACGCGATTGATGCAAACACTTCTGTTCGAAGTCTCTCCCAATGACCCGTTGATTCTTGCCGCGGTCTCATTTCTGCTGGCGCTTGTTGCAATCGTTGCGTGCCTCGTTCCCGCGCTACGCGCCACCCGCATCGACCCTCTTCTCACTTTGCGCTACGAATAAGCGTTGTCTGACTTCCTCTTTTCAGCACGGCATTTTTTGTGTTCAAATAGTAGGAAATGGCTCTTGATAAAGGTTTTCAGCTTGGTCCATACAGGATCGTGTCTCTGGCAGGGAAAGGTGGAATGGGTGAAGTGTATCGTGCCAGAGACGAACGTTTGGGGAGAGACGTCGCACTAAAAGTTTTGCCCGATTCGCATGCGACGAAGCCGGATGCCATGAAGCAGTTTGAGCGGGAAGCTAAGTCCCTGGCAGCCCTATCGCATCCCAACATTCTTTCCATATTTGATATTGGAAACGATCAAGGAATTGTTTACGTCGTCACCGAGTTTTTGGAAGGTGAAACATTGAGATCTCGTTTGAATACCGGACAACCTCCCTGGAAGGAAGTTGTCGCAATCGCTTCGGCGGTTGCCGAGGCGCTGGCAGAGGCTCATTCGCGAGGAATTGTTCACCGCGATCTTAAACCGGAAAACATCATGATTACCAGGGAAGGCAGGGTAAAAATTCTGGATTTTGGATTGGCCCGGCTCTTCGAAAGGCGCGCTGAACCTAACGAAGACCTTACGACGGCAACAATTGAAGGCAAAATCGCAGGGACAATTCCTTACATGTCTCCCGAACAAATTCGTGGAGAAGAATTGGATTCGCGCACCGATCTCTTTTCACTCGGATGCGTCTTGTATGAGTGCCTCACAGGAAACCGGCCTTTTCATGGAAATACGTCGCAGGATGTAAGTGCTTCCATTCTCAAAGATGAAATCAAATTCCCTTCAGCTTCAGGTGGATTTCTTCCGCCGGACTTGGAAGCAATCGTGATGCGTTGCCTTGAAAAAAAACGAGAGAACCGCTTTCAATCCGCACAAGATCTTGCCTTCGCATTGAAATCCACAGCCGGCGCATCGGAAACAGCGCGAGGATACCCGGCGACGCTCGCTGTTTCAAAACCCAATTTGTATCTTTCCTTTCTAATTGCTGTTTTCGTTTTCGCGTCGCTGGGTGTGTTGGTCTGGCTGTTTTACCAAAAGCCGCAGAGCGCGTCTGTTCCGCAAATCAAATCTCTTGCTGTTTTGCCCATCTTGAATCTTTCCAAGAACTCTGAAGAAGAATACCTTGCAGACGGAATGACAGAGCAATTGATTGCATCTCTGGCCCGTTTCAAAGCGCTAAAGGTCATTTCCAGAACTTCCGTAATGGCATACAAAAGCACAAAAACTCCACTGCCGGAAATTGCGAAGAATTTGAAAGTGGATGTGATCGTGGAAGGATCTGTGGTGCGGATGGGGAAAAAGTTCCAGCTCACGGTGCAGTTGATTCACGCGGAAACGGATTCCCATATTTGGGCGGGCACATATCAGCGCGACTTCGAAGACGTACTTTCCGTACAAAACGAACTGGCTGAAGCCATATCGAGCGAAATTCAAATTCAGCTTACTCCCCAGGAGAAGCGACAGCTTGCAGTGCGCAGACCGGTTGATTCGAGAGCCCATGTGGAGTATTTGAAGGGCCGCTACTATTTTGCAAAGTTAACGGGGCCGGACCTGCAGGCGGCAATTCAGCACTTTCAACGATCACTGGAAATAGATCCATCTTATGGTGCAGCTTATGCGGGTATTGCGGACACATATACCATGCTCAGCGATTATTTCCTTCCACCGGCTGAATGCATGCCCAAAGCAAAAGCCACCGCAAAAAAAGCTCTTGATCTGGATCCGGAAAATGCCGAAGCTCACACTTCCCTGGCGGCCGTCCATCTACTATACGAGTGGGATTGGCAAAACGCGGAAAAGGAACTCATCAAGGCGCTCGAACTGAATCCGAACTACTCAGAAGCACATCGTATCCGCGCGGCTTTTTTGGCGTCCCGGGGAAGGTCAAGAGAATCTGTTTTAGCCATCAAGAAAGCCCTGGAATTAGATCCGCTTTCGTTTCTCGTTAATTTTGATACAGGAAACGTTGCCTTTATGCTTCGTGAGTTCGATCTATCGATTCAGTGCAGCAAAAGTGCTCTCGAAATACTTCCTTCGAGTCAGGGGCCGATCGTTCTTACGGCGATGGCCCTTGCCGGCAAGAATGAATTCAAAACGGCTATCGACCTGGTACGAAGAGTGGACAAAGAGGCGCTTTTAGAAGAGAGCCTTCTGACCGCGTCAACGCTTCCTTCGCTTGAGGCCAGTCTTGGAATGAAAAAAGAAAGTGAGGAATATCTTTCAAAAATTGAGGAGCATTCGAAACACCAGTTCGTATGTCCGTATGAAATTGCTGTGGCTCATCATATGCTTGGAAGAGACGAGGAAGCCATTCGCTTCCTGGAATCGGCATATCACCATCGTTCCATATGCATGATCTGGCTGCGGCTGGATCCGCGTTTTGACGGCCTCAGGAACGATTCCCGTTTTCAGGATTTGATGAAAAGAGTTGGTGTGTAGAACTTGTCTCTTCTCACTTTGCGCTACGAATAGAGGTTGTCCCAGGCAACTCCCGTACTACTGCAGCCAGGAACCACTCTGAAAATATTGTCCGGCCTTTCTCGTTTACATGGAAATAATCGTTGAAGCAGTCGGCTGGTAATCCTTCTCTAAACCGAAAGTAAACAGGATCGTACTGCTCGTAGACAAAACGGACCGCTTTATCTTTTGCTTTGAGATAATCTTGAGAGGTGGCGGCAGCCCGTAAAGGATTTAGCGGCGCATCCACCGCAACCACATGGATACCAGCCGAAAGAGCTGATTCGATGAATCGTCTTCCGATCATTAGATCGGAATCGGTCAACAATATCTCTTCTAGAGCAGGATTCTTAACGCCCCGTGCGCCTCGACCGGCTCTCTGATTTCGTTTAACGTCTAACGGAAATTTATTTTGGATCTGAGAATTACTGCTTCTTCTAATACGCAGCTCTGAATGAATAGAATCACTCAAAATCTGATGAATTAATTCAGACCAAATCTGAAGGCGTCTTATATGAGATCGAGGGATTTTGCGTTTTATAAGCATTTCAAATTGAATTACGACCATATCCGGGCGAAGCCTTATGATTTCATCATGAAGAATGGCCAGACTCTCAACCCGACCACTTAGGACCCATGCGTAAATAACCCGGACCGGGCGCTTTCCATTTCCTGCATACTGTAAAGTCAACAATTCGGCTGTATGCTTTTCTGATTTCGGAAGAGCAGCCATTAACATCGAGTTTCCGGTCACCAAAATGGAAAATTCGTCGTTCTTCAATTCTAATTGCTGAAGTTTTCTTACACGTAACTTCGCGCGTCGCCTGGCATCAAAAACACCCGGATCAAGGAAAAGCAGAAGAATCACGAAAACAGAGGCGACTGCAAAGACTACTTTCCACACGCGTAGTGGAGACATTTCCTTTTCCAATTCTATCACCTAACGCTTCGCGCTCGAGTAGTCGCTTCCCATTCTTCGACCAATGTTAGAATGAACGAATGGCAGTTGAGCAGCGGAATGAAAATGTAACTTCGACACCACAGCTGCAGATTCCTGAAATGACCGGGAAGGCGGTGCTAACGGGAATCATCTTTGGCGTCATTTTCGGAGCGGCGAACGCTTACCTTGGTTTGCGCGTTGGGCTCACGGTAACCACATCGATTCCGATCGCGGTTCTTTCGATTGCAGTGTTTCGAGCCGGGGCAAAGTTCTGGGGAAAAGGCACGATCCTGGAAGCAAACATGTCCCAGACAATCGGGAGCGCAAGCTCCTCGCTTGCAGCGGGAACAATCTTCACAATACCGGCGCTCTTTCTGTGGGGAGCGAAGCCCGATTACTGGCAGGTTGCTGTTCTTGCTCTTCTTGGTGGCATTCTGGGCGTGTGCGCGATGATTCCACTGCGAAGACTTTTGATTGTTAAGGCCGATCAGGAACTTCCGTATCCCGAGGGACGCGCTTGCGCAGAAGTTTTGAAAGCTTCCACGGGCGATACTTCAGCATCGAAATGGATCTTCATTGGATTGGCAGTTGGTCTTGGAGTAAAACTTGCGCTTGGTTTGGCGCACGTCATGCCGGATCAAATCCGGACTGCAATTTCAGGCCTGCCGAAAGCGCAACTCTCACTGGAAATCGCTCCGGCTCTACTTGCAGTCGGATACATCATCGGCTATCGCGCTTCGGGCATCATGGTTTCAGGGAGTCTTATTGCCGCAATTGTACTGATTCCGCTGTTTGCAATCATAGGGGGTCAGCTGTCGACCCCGCTTTTTCCGGACATCCTCAACGTTAGTTCGCGCATTCCGATTCATGACATGACGCCTTCGCAAATCTGGTCTTCGTACGTTCGCTATATCGGAGCAGGCGCCGTTGCTGCTGCCGGAACAATCACGGTGATGCAGTCTCTGCCCACGATGTATGCATCCTTAAAGGCTGTTGCTGCCGGATTAAAGCGCGATCGCAAGGAACTGGAGTTGCAGTCGAGCGAAGACCTCCGAAAGGATAAAGACTTGCCGGGATCGGTGATCCTGGTTGGCGCCGGGTTGGTGATCCTTGTGTTGGCCGTTGTGCCGAACTTGTTTGCCGGGAATTTGAATTTAGTTCAGAGATTCGTTGCGGCCTGCGGTGTTGCAATTTTCGGTTTGCTGTTTGTAGCTGTATCATCGCGCATTGTTGGCTTAATAGGAGTCTCCAGTAATCCAACGTCCGGAATGACTCTGGTCACACTGTTGGCAACCAGCGCGATTTTTGTTGCTCTGGGCTGGCGCGGCGAAAATGCAAAACTTGCCGTGCTAACGGTCGGCACCGTTGTTTGCATTGCCGCTTCAAAAGCCGGCGACATTTCTCAGGATCTGAAAACCGGTTATCTCGTTGGTGGCACTCCGTACCGCCAACAAGCCGGCCAATTGCTGAGCGCTTCGATCGCGTGCTGGGCGGTCGCCGGAACGGTTCTGGTTTTAGGAATGACCTACACCTTTGGATCTCCGGAACTGCCGGCGCCCCAAGCAACTCTGATGAAAACTGTAATCGAAGGAGTTCTCTCAGGATCACTTCCGTGGGGATTGGTTGGAGCTGGAATTGCTTTTGCGATCGGCGCCGTGCTCGCCGGTTTGCCTGGCCTTGCTTTTGCCATTGGACTCTATCTTCCGTTGAGTTCTATGATGCCAATTTTTCTTGGCGGGCTCGTTCGAAGATGGAGCGATGGAGCGGATGCTGCAAAAGGGCAAGGTTCAAACGCAGGGGTCCTTTGCGCTTCCGGTTTGATCGCAGGAGAAGGGATTGCGGGAATTGCATTGGCAATCTCAGTTGGTGCTGGTCTCGTTTCCAAACAGAAAACGATCCTCATTAGCGGCCTCGCGGGGGATCTTGCCTCATTGATTCTAACGTTTCTTGTGATGACTCTCTTGTATTCTGCTGCCAGGTCTGCGGCGACCAATCGCACGGCGATCGTTTAATTTTGGCGCCCTGCTTCGCGAAGCAATAGTCTTTCCCAATGGAGCAGTTTCAACAATTCCCAGATGCTGGAAAGTTTTGTGACGTCTACGTGTGTCAAACCTTCAGTAATCAAACAATGCGCAGGGAGTCCCGCTTTTTTCAAACCGGCCTGCAGCTCCAGCGTCTCTTCAAAAGGAACAGCCTTATCGCCGGTTCCATGAATCAGATAGAACTGTGTATCAGGATGAATCTTCGATAAAACCCGTTGCGGGGAAAGTTCGAACGCTTCTTTCTCCCGCTTTCGCAAAACCTCCTCGAAAGTCTTTTGTTGAACGGGTGCTAGGCCTGCCAGGATTCCATGCATCAGTTTTTTGCCTGCGGAGCTCAGACTTTGCTCCAGTAGTTCAGCCTCCTTTTCTTTTAGATCCAGCCGCAACTCCAGACTTTTGCGGAGAATTTCCAGGTCATCAGAAGCAGCAAGCTGATCGAGATGATTCAGTGCAAAGATCAAGCGGCCCCATTCGTGTGCTTCTCTTTGGGCTCCCCCGGGATGAGCGCCCGTGAAGGAATATTCAATTGCATGAGACAGGTTGTAATAACCGCCAATGGAAACCACGTAGTCCAGTTTTTGATCGGCAGCTATCAGAAAGACGGGACCTGCTCCGTAGCTGATTCCCAGCATCCCCGTAGTCTTTTGTGGATCTCGTATTTCTTCGATCACCGAACGCAGAATAGCAACGCTTTCGTTTGTGATTTTGAAATTGCGAAACTCCGGAATATCGGGCGCTACCACATGAAAGCCCGCTTCTGCGCAGGTTTCAGCGAAAGCGATGAAACGATTATCATGAATCCCGTTCGGGTGGAGTCCCGGAACAAGAATCAAAGTGGTGCCGGACTTTCCAGCCGGATCGTACAGATGAACTGTTACATCTCCAATCTTCCGCTCGACTCGCTTCGGCTTTGTGCCTTCGGCGGCGAGTCTCCGTTCATATTTACGTAGAAACCGGTAAGCCGGGAACAGCCAGATCACTCCGCAAAGCAGAACAAAGACAAGGAGAACAAGACCAAGAGTCAACTTCTTGAGCAGAAACCGGAAGTGTGTAGCAGAAGGTTGCATGATGATTCTCCCCCCTTATCAAGAGGGGCGCTGGATGGAGGTTGTCCTTCAGTACTGTTCGAAAAGAACCAACCCCCTCCCTGCCTCCCCCTTAATAAGGGAGAGGAGTCGCACTTGCCAATCATGTATTAGTTCCCAATCACGCAGTTGTTACTCTTCTCTCTAATATTGTAGTAGAAATCTTCCCAGGCTTTCTTTTTCGGATGTTCGGCATAAGCTTTCAGCGCCGCTTCATTTTCGAATTCAACCACAAAGCTCTGCGAGAATTCGCGTGGCTGGACCTTGATCGTTCTTGTCCACATGTTCTTTGCGCCAGGCGTGTCCGCGATAATTTCTTTCAACATCTCCATTGCCTTTTGCTTGTCGGCATCCGTGGTTCCGTCTTTCCACTTCAAAGCAACGTGATGAATGATCGTATTCGGGGTAGAAAGATTTGCTCTTCCCGTCACCCATCCGGAAAGAAACGATAAGGAAATCGCAAAAATAAGGAGGATCGAAACTTTTAGTTTCATGCTTTAAACCTCACGAGTCTTAGTACTAACAAAAGTATTCAAAAACAGGGCGGCGGCCACAACAGCGAGGCAACCGAAGACGTTATACCACAGGAAAGAAATTCCAGTGAACAGGAATAAACACAAAACGACAAGCTCTCCAAAGATGACACCGATAAATGCGGGAGTTCCTCGAACCTTTTTTAGAAAAAATGCCAGAATAAAAATTCCCAGAACGCTGCCGTAAAACAGCGAACCCAGAATATTGACCGCTTCCACCAGAGTGCCAAGCCTGCTGGCCCTTTCGGAAGCAAGGATTGCAAAGGAGCCCCAGAAAGCTGTTGCAATGCGCGAGACCCACAGGTAGTGCTGGTCCGATGCGTCGGTTTTCACCAACCGTTTGTAAACGTCGATTACACTTGCCGTGGCCAGAGCATTCCACTCTGCCGAAGTGGATGCCATTGTGGCTGCAAATACGATCACAATTACAAGACCAACGAGTCCTGCAGGCAGATAATGCGTAACGAAACTCAAGAAAACGTAGTTTGTGTCATTCGCATTGATCGATGGATTATTTTTCCGCATGACTTCAACGGCCTGTCCTTTCTGCTTCGCAGTCTTCTTTTCCAGCTCCAGGATTTGTGCGCGCGTTGTTTGTTTTTGTGCCGGATCCTGAGCGATGTATTCGCGCAGCCGCGATCGCTTTTCTGTTGCGGTCTTTTGATACTCCCGCTCGATCGACTGGTATTCTTCGCGGTAAGTGCTATTCCGGATTTTCGATTCTTCCACGGGATTGAAAAATAAAGGGGGCGTCACGAACTGGTAAAACACAAACACCATGGCGCCCACAAATAAAATGAAGAACTGCATGGGAATTTTCAGGAGTCCGTTAAACAGAAGTCCCAGCCGGCTCTGTGTGACCGACCGGCCGGTCAGGTATCGCTGCACCTGCGACTGATCTGTTCCGAAATAAGCGAGCGCCAGAAACATTCCTCCGATCAAACCGGACCAGAAGTTGTAACGGTTGTTCCAGTCAAAGGAAAAATCCACGGCTTTCAGTTTGCCAAACGCTCCGGCGACCGATACTGCATCCAGAAAACTCACCTCTGAAGGGAGCAGATGGATCGTGAAAACAAGCGCGGTTACCATTCCAGCGGCGATAATCAGAAACTGATAGAAATCGTTCCAGTTCACCCCTTTCACTCCACCAATAGTCGTGTACAACAAAATCATCAGTCCGGTAATCCGGAGTGTGACTTTCATGTCCCAGCCGAGAATCACGGAAAGAATCAATGCAGGAGCAAAAAGCGAAAGACTCGTGGACAATCCTCTTTGAATGAGGAAAAGGAAACCGGTGAGAACGCGCGTCTTCAAATCAAAACGTTTTTCAAGATATTCGTAAGCCGTGTAAACGTTCAATCGATGAAAAAGAGGCACCGCAACAAGGCAGAGGATCACCATCGCGATCGGCAAGCCAAAATAGAACTGAACAAAGCGCATTCCATCTGCATATGCCTGTCCGGTTGTTGTCAGAAATGTAATTGCGCTGGCTTGAGTTGCCATGATGGAAAGGGCAACCGTGTACCATGGCATTGTCTTGTCTGCCAGCATGTACGTGCGGATGTTTTTTGTTCCGCGACCTTTCCAGATGCCATGAATGACTGTGAAAGCGAGGAAAGCGATCAGAACGATCCAGTCCAGGGTTCGCATCTATTCGAAGACCTTTGTGAAGATGGTTAACAGAACTATGAGGACACCGAGAAACGAAAGGACAAACAGATACCACAGTTTCCAGGGAAAAAACGGTGGCGGCTCTTCGGTCGGGATGTTGTTCACTTTTTTCTCGCGGAAATCATGTTGACAAAAATGCGATAGGCGCCCGGCACGCCCGCAGGCAATTCCCGGAACCAGGAATAGGCGGTGAAAATGTAAACTCCCTTTCCATAGCGTGCGTAAAGCGTTCCGCCTTCCAGAGGTTGTTCCTTCGGATCATTGGAACTAAAAATGGTTTCATATTTTGGATCCCATTGATCCGCGAAATACAGGCCTCGCTCCTGGATCCACCCTTCAAAGTCTGCTTGCGTGATTTTGTTTGGAAAATTCAACAGCGAATGATCAGGTTTGAGAATCGTAACCGGCGCGGTTTCCACCGAAACCCTTTTTCGCGAGATCTGAAAGGGGTATGGGCCGGGCTTCGAGGAATTTGAATCGAGAAGTGTCTGGTATTGCACGATCAAAGTTCCGCCCTGTTGAACATAATCCATCAGTTTTTCTTGCAAATCTTTCAGCGCCGGCCTTGTGTTGTAGGCGCGGATTCCAACAAGGATGGCGTCGTAGGAGGAAAGATTTTGAGTGACCAGATCTTCATCGGTCAGGCGAGTAACTTTATAACCGACTTGCGTGAGGGCTTCCGGAATTGCATCGCCTGATCCGACGATATATCCGATAATTTGCCCGGTTTTTTTCAAATCCACGCGAATCAAGCGTCCCCTGGAAACGGGAAACAGATTTTGCGCGGGAATGTGTGGATAATCGATCACGAGCTTCCCGTTGGAAATTTTGTGAGCGCCAACCGTAGCTTCTGCTTTGAACTCGCCTGTCCTGGCTCCATTTTGCGGCTGAATCGTGAAGGGGATCACTTTTGCCTGATCTCTGGTGGTGAGGTTGAAGGCTTGCGAGGCCGGCTGTACGATCCACCCTTCCGGCGTCAGGAGCTTGAGCTCTCCCGTGATGTTGTAGCCTCCGCTGATCACTTGAACTCGAACGCTCTTTGGGGACTCATCTGCAAATACCAGAAGCGGATTCTGGATGTTTAAAGCCGCTTCCGGAACGACCACAAAATCTTTATACACTTCCCCTTTCACAGGATCCACTTTACGAAACAGCACCGGTTCTGTGTATACAAGACGGTCCTGCCCGCTTGTAAGAATGAATTGGGCACTGAATGCGGCGGGACTTTCGGCGCTGCCAATCAGCCGTTGCTCTTTCACATCCGATAAAGGTTTACCATTTTGCCCGCGCAGCCAGTAGGGCTGACTTTCACGTTCTTCCGCAGGGATATGGATCGTGAGTTTTTTAGTGACAGGTTCATTGTATTTCAGTTCCGCGGCGATAGTCTCTACGTTATTAGATGGCAGCACCTGAACGGACTCGAGCTGAAGCGAAAACGAGGACCTGTTGATTGCCGTGAGATCGATTGCAACATCCGCTCCGGGCGCTGCTGCATCCTGGCTGGAGATCGCCTCGAGCCACAACCCGGAGCAACCACGAATGACTTCAAGCAGATCGGAAATCTTTTGTTCGACCAGTGGATTTTTTTGAATCTTGCGCATCAACCGGTAGGCCTTTAACAGATCAGGAATGCTTTGCTCCGGTTTTTTCGGATGAAACTTACTTACGGCTTGTTCCAACACTTTTCCAATTTCCTGGCCGCCCGCAATCCGGTTCCATGTAAGATCCACACTGCTGAATAGATCTTTAGTCGCCGGTTCCCCTGCAGTGTGACGGAAGTATTGCGTGAATCTTCCACGGTCCTCTGAATCCCCAAAACCCTGGCTCTTATGCATGCTGCGCGAAATTCCCGCGATCTCCGTATACGACTTGCCAAGCAGCGGATTGTATTCACCGATTTCCAATTCTGCCAGCTTGGCCTTTTCTTCATCCGGAATGGGCTGATTTCCCCAACTGTAACGGTTCCACACGATTCGTTTTGGCTGCCAGACGGAAACGTATTTCAGTTGACCCTGAAAACGATTCGGATCGCCGGCTGCATGAAAAGCTTCCTCTGCAAGAATTCCACTCGCGACATGGTGGCCGTGTGTTTCTCCTTCACTTGGAAATCGGGTGATCACAACATCCGGACGGAACACGCGAAAAACCCATACAGCATCGGACAACACGTCCTCTTTGCCCCATAAACTCAGAGATTCTTCGGCGCTTTTGGAGAATCCAAAATCAATGGCCCTTGTGAAATACTGCTCGGCCTGATCGATTTGCCTCGCCGCCAGCAATTCCTGCGTTCGAATCACTCCCAGCAAATCTCCTTGCTCGTTCCCGATCAGATTCTGGCCCCCTTCACCGCGATTCAACGCAAGATAGCCGGTGCGGAGGAGCCGCCCGAGCGATAAATGCGCCAGTACAGCCGTGTTTTCATCATCAGGATGAGCTCCCACATATAGTGCGCTTCCAACCACAGTTAATTTCTTCATGAGAAGTTGCAATCGCGCCGCGTCTGGAATAGAACTTTTTACGCGCGCCGATGTGGGAACTGTCAGCGCGACAAATAACAAAAAGACCAGTAAAAGTTTTGATCGCATCAGAAAAGAACATAGAATATTTGTTGAGGAAAGAAAACACCAGTCCTCTGTGACGAATATGTTTGGAGTAAGCCCCGAGAAGGAATTAGCGTTGATGGAACGGCTGAATGAGCTGGGAGTCCGCCCGGAGGACCTTGTGGAGAAATTCATTCGATCGGGGGGACATGGTGGTCAGAACGTAAATAAGGTGTCCACCTGCGTGTATTTGAAACACCTTCCAACCGGGATCGAGGTGAAAAGCCAGCGCGAACGTTCGCAGGCCTTGAACCGTTTTCACGCGCGACGAATGCTGGCTGATAAAATCGAGAATCTGATCAAAGGAAAAAAGAGCGCAGAGCAGCAACGAATCGAAAAAATTAGAAGGCAGAAGCGGAAAAGATCCAAGCGCGCAAAAGAAAAAATGCTTGCAGATAAACATCATCAATCGGAAAAGAAAAAGGAACGACGAAGCATTCCTGATACGGAACATTCATAATCCCTCATGATTATTCATCTCTCAAAACCCTACACCTGCCGGTACGGAATGCCGGTGATCGACCGCGTAGACTCTCTGATTTTCGAATTCAAATACTTCGCTCACTGCATGTCGTGCAATTTCTGCAATGACTGGTGCTGCTGGCACGGAACTGATGTGGATACGCATAATGCGGAAAGATTGGATGCGAGAGCAGCGCAGCTGGAGAAATACGTTGGAATTCGCAAGCAAGATTGGTACGACCTATCGGAAACCTGTGAGGATGACGAAGCTCCCGGCAAGGTGTGGTTTCGAACGAGTATAAAAAACGGCGCCTGTGTTTTCCTGAACCCGGAGGGTCGCGGATGCATGCTCCACAGTTTTTCTCTTCGCGAAAATCTCGATTACCATGACCTGAAGCCGCTGGTGTGCGCAATCTTTCCTTTGACCTTCGAAGAGGGCCTGCTTGTTTATGCTGATGAGCTGGAAGAAAAGTCCCTTGTTTGCGCAGGCCAGGGTCTGTCTCTGTTCGAAGGAGTCCGCTCCGAGCTTCTGTACTACTTCGGCGGTGAAATGGTGCAGGAGCTGGATTACTACCAGCGCAGTTTGCAGAAGAAAGCCCGCGCGAGTATTTAAAGCGTGTGAAAATTCACCACGGAGTCATGAGACCAAGAAGAAAAACGTGATTTCATTCTGTGTTCCCGTCAGCTTCTATTCTGCCGTATACTGTAGCCCAGCAACGTAACCATTCATGAATTTCATTCAGAAGAACGTTGAAGAAATCAGGCAAGACCCTGCTCTCCGAATCTATGGAATCATGATGGGATGCTTGCACATCCTTACGTTTTTCCACTGGAAACTGACGATTCCTCTTGTGGAAATTCTTGATATCAGCCAGGGGCCTGCAGTTTGCTGGCCATTTTTCGAAGACTGTTTAAAATGGCGGGTACTATCAACCGGAGCTTGGCGCAATATTTTGTGGGGATACCTCGCATTTGCGGTCCTGACGAGCGTATTGTTTCTCAAAATCCGTCTGATTTCCCTCGCATGGTGGTCGTTAGTTTTCTTGAATCTATTTAAGTCGGCGCTGCTTTTTCAGGATTTTCGTTTGCAGCTTAATCCGCATTACATGACTTTCTGGATTACGTTTGTATTCCTTTTCATTCCTGCGAAACGACGTGTTCTTCAATATCTTGTTGTGTTCTTCTACTTCTTTGCAGGCACATTGAAATTTACGCCTGAGTGGATTTCGGGTGCTGCGCTCCTGGATACGAAACCTCTGGGAGTCCCCACTTCTTTAATTCCTGCCGCCTGCATGTATGTCATGATGCTGGAACTGATTTTTATCTGGGGTCTGTTGTCGCGAAAAAACTGGATATTCTGGGGTGTCCTGGTTCAGATTATCATTTTCCACGTTACGTCCTGGCCGCTCGTTTCATTTTTTTATCCGATGGTTATGTATTCGATCCTCTCCATCTTTTTGCTTTCCCGTTATTTGGCGGATCCGGCTCGTCTCGCACAAACAACCTCGCAGGAGGTCAGCCTGCGGTTACTTTTTCGGGGAAAAGAAGCAAATGAAGTTTATGCTGTTCTTATCACCTTCGCGCTCTTTCAGTGCGTTCCATATTTTTTTCCGGGAACCGCATCCATTTCCGGTGAAGGCAGATTATTTGCGCTGCACGTTTACGATGCCCGAGTTGAATGTAAAGCGTCCGTAATCGTGCACACCACGAGCGGTCAATCACACAACTTCAAGCTAACTGCTCCCTACATGGTGCCACGAATTGCCTGTGATCCGGCCGTCTATTTCAGCCTTGGCAAGGATTTATGTCGCCGCTTGCCTCAAAAGGCCGGATACAAGTCTTTTGACCTCCATATGTCGACGCGGAGATGGGGAGAACAGAAATTTCGGGCAATGATTGATCAGCATGACTTCTGTCGAGCGAACCTTCATTATGATCTTTGGCGTCACAATGCGTGGATCATCCGAGATCCAAATTACACCGAATCGGCTACAGCCAAGCACTGAGACCCATCCCTGAATTACACAAATGTTACATTTTTGTCTTTTCATTGACTTTACCTTACTTGCTATCATAGAATCGATGCCGGAGGTACTCAATGAAGAAACAGTTCCTTCTTCTCTCACTAGCGATTCTTGGTCTCGCTGTTGTTCTAGGATGTGGCAGTGAACTCACCAGCGCGGTCGAAAACCCTGTGAGCGCAAGTGCGGCCGGGGGGTCCACAGTTTCTGCTCCGGCTGAGCCCTCGGTGGAAGTGGCGGTTGCTGCCAAATCCCGGATTTGCCACTTCGATGTCGATGACGATGATCCGGATATCTTTTCAGTGGTCATTGTTGTCGCTAACACTAGCTTGAATGATCACTTTGCGCACGGAGACTGCTTGACAGCGGCTCCTGTGAAAAGCGTAAATTGCGGCTGCAACTAAGCGAAGGTCGAGACTAAAAAAAGACGTCGACAAGGATAAGGGGTCCCGCCTTGCAGGCGTCTTTTTTCTTTAATCCTGCGTCACGAGTTTTTTCCTGGCAATCCCAATCGGATCTTCACTGCCAGTTGGTTTCAACTCCGGCATTTTCTGGCCCCTCTTGCTAGGTGATGGATGCTATTATAAATGGTCAGATCGATACGGACATGAAACCGGCATCTTCCACTGGTGTCACGCAGCTCTTAATTCAAGCTGGAACAGGGGATCGGGCTGCTCTGGATGAAATGCTGCCTCTTGTATACGGGGAACTGCGCCGGCTTGCCAACTTTTACTTATCCAAAGAGCGACCAGGACACACCCTCCAACCGACAGCACTGGTGCATGAAGCTTATCTGCGGCTAGTAGATCAGCAGCATGTGAATTGGAAGAATCGCGCACAATTTTTCGGCCTTGCTGCAGAAATGATGCGACGCATTCTCATGAATCATGCCCGCGATCGTGCAGCCGGCAAACGCGGAGGAAAAGCAGAACGCATTTCTTTAAGCAGAATCCGTCATTCGACTGGAATGAAAGAGATAGAGTTGATTGCGCTTGATGAAGCTTTAAAACAACTGACTGCAATGGACCCGCGCAAAAGCAGGATCGTTGAACTGAAGTTTTTCAGCGGTCTGACCACAGAAGAAATTGCCGAAGTCCTTCAGATCTCTCTAAGTACTGTAGAGCGCGAATGGACAATGTCCCGCGCATGGCTCTTCCGATGGATGAAAGGGAAAAAGTAAGAGTCCATGGACAAGAAACGTTGGAACAAGATCAACGAGGTGTTTTCTGCCTGGTTGGATTTGAAAAGGGAAGAGCATCGGATCAGATCCTTTGATGTGGAAAACCACACGCCGCATTTTAACTCCCCGGTTTCATCGGGAAGCATTTCAGTGCCAACGAGCATGTATCTGTGCAGATAGCTGTTATATGTGATGCTTCCGTGAAGTTCCCCGATGTGTGAATGGCTTAAGTATTTGGAGAGATAACTCTTCGGGTTTGAGGGTTCTGAAGGATACGGGTTTGCGGGCCTTATATTGAATCCTTTTCCGTCCCATAATCTCCAGCTATGCGGTTTATTGATGGTTGTGGTCGCGAAGTGTTGGCGATTCGACGGGGCGCTCCTCAGGTTTGAAAAGCCGCGTATCGAACGATCCTGCGTTAGCAAAAGAAGGAACGAAATTGCTGCAACAGGCATTGCAACAAAATCTGCTCCTGAAATTCGAATAAAGCGACTAATGCCGGGCTATCCGGATATGATTTTTCTCCGCGCCGCTGAGCAACATAACGTTTGTCGAGAGCTTGCCGCAAAAGAGTTTTTATAACTGCTTGACGGCTAATATTCAGGTCCTTGAATATCTATCGCGTTTCGCATAGATTGCGGAAGTGCTGCAAATCTTTACCGCTACTCTGGAGCGCGAATGGTCCTTGCGTCGCGCCTGGCTCTATTGCGCCATTCTCGGGCGCCGGCTAGGATAGGTCTGCAGAAATTTCGTCCGGCGTGGGTGGCCTTGAGTGATTTCCATGATGGTTCCTCCTTGGTCAACAGCGTTCCGGCAAACTCCGATTGTTGCTCATTCGCAATTCTGTAAAGCGTGATCATCGGAAGAAGAATCAGAAGGTCATCATAGAGTCTGTGATCTCATACCCGTCATCGAATCTATCGGCTCGAAAATCATCGCCGAAGCCCCAAATCTTATATCTCCGCTGGCAGAGGAAGGAATGGGAAATTCCCGGCAATCAACTTCGCACTTCAACGGAAGCAATAAAAAGAGGCTGTCATTTATGAGCGCGGCGCTCGCTCGCTTCGCTCGCTGATACACACATGAAAAACAAAACAGGAAAACAAAAAAAGCGCGGTTAGATTCTTGATGGCGCAACGATAACCCGCCCGGGTTAGATTTGTAGATGGCGCAATAGGCCTTACTGCGCGTGACCCGGATACCGACTGGAGGAATGTGCAGAGGAAGCCGGCGCGCGGATTTGAACCGCGGACCTACTGATTACGAATCAGTTGCTCTACCAGCTGAGCTACGCCGGCAAACACCTTTATAATCAATAACTTAAAGCAAGACTGCTTGCCGTGAAGACCCCCGAAAAAATAGGGTACTTGCAAATGACTTGCAAGTTTAGCATGATTTCACCAATAGATGTGAAGATCGCAACGGACTAACCGACTTCAAAAAAACAAATCCCATTTACTGGCTTCGGCTCCCACAACTTTTGGATGGCTGCAAGCCACTGAATATTAATGACCCCGGACCTCCTCGCATCGTCGAGAAAAACTTCCGAAACCTGCCGAAAATCGCCGATTTTGGACGCAAAAAATGCAACCAGGCGCAACAAAAGAATTATTGTTGTAATTTCCTGATGAGTTGGAGCACAAGCGTTGAGCTTAGGGAAGGAAGTGTCGATTTGATAGTTTCAATGTCATGGAATCTTTCAACGGAAGTTACCAAACCGAGCTCAGCAGATACAACTTCGTAGTCTTCCGCCCATCGATTGTATCGTTCTTTCAATTCTCTATAAGCCGAAATGAAGTCAGGTGATAACTCCTGAGCCCTCCAACGAATTGCCTATTGGAGTTCACTCTTAAAGTATTCAAGGGCCCGTACAAATCGTAGGATGCATCGACTCACGTTTGAAGCATGCATTTTTTCCGAAGGATCCAAAATTCAAATCAGTTCTCGAATTGTCCAATACCATTGTTAATCGTCACCATAAACAAGTTCCCGAGATATTGGAAAGGAGGCTGGCCATCACGCGAAAGTAGGTTGGACAACAGGCTGATCAAGGAATATTGGTAATCGGATGAAATGCAAGGAGCCAACTTAGTAAATAGGTCTGAGAGCCTCTGATAATTTTCCACTGTTTCGATTTTACTTCTTGATCCGACCACGTCAAAATTATTGTATGAATGATGGTGGATCGCCTTTATTTATGGAAGGCCCGCTTCGGGGATATCTTGAGAAACTTGAACTCCGAATGAAGCAGGAAGTCGATACCCAGGACCCGAATTATCTGCTAACCGTTAGCATTCAGGATTTCAGCGATTATCTTGTCACAAAGTTTTCTGTTGAACCTTTAATTCTGCATGAAGATCAGAAATTCATAAATTACAATGAAGAAATTGATGTTGATGTGAGCAAGGATCCCAACCGAGTGGCTATAAACAGAAATACTCCAATGTACGTGAAAGGCACATCGATTGTGTTTGCCTTTCCACTGAGCGGAGATTCAAGCCTGACCCGGTTCAGTCCATCAATGAGGATTGTTACCAATACTCCCCCAAAGGGGAAAGTTGAAATGAACATTTTGTTTCTTCGGTACAGCCGAGTTGATCACGACCGTCAAGCTTTTGAAGTCGAATTGAATCAGGACTTGAGTAGAATACAAAAGTTCATTAACGATCTAAACAACGAAGTTTCTGCTTACAATTCCTCTCTACCACATGTGGTGGGTCAATATGTTGCACAAAGAAGAGGAAAGCATTTAAAGGATCAAGGATTGGTTGCATCATTCGGAATACCAATTAGACGGAGAGACGGCGCTCCTGAAACCTATGCTGTTCCGATAATAAAAAAACAACTGACCGCTATCAGGAAGCCAGACATCACAACTCAACCTTTTGTGCCGGAACCAATACTTGAGAATCAACACTACGAGGATATTCTTCGAATAATTTCGAATATGGTTCTGGTTATGGAACGAAGTCCAAAAGCTTTCTCCAAAATGAAAGAAGAGGACATGCGGTTTCACTTTCTGGTTCAGTTGAATGGGCAATACGAAGGTCAGGCTACGGGCGAAACCTTTAACTTCGAAGGCAAAACAGACATTATCATTCGGGTTGAAGGTAAAAATATTTTCATTGCTGAGTGCAAATTTTGGAGAGGAGCAAAGGGATTCCTCGAAACTATCGATCAATTGATTGGATATACCTCATGGCGCGACACAAAAGCAGCGATCATTTTGTTTAATCAAGGTGGAAAACTTTCAGAAATTTTACAAAAAATACCACTCATTATTATCGAACATCCCAATTTAAAACGACAAATCAGCTACGGATCCGAAACAGCATTCCGATTTATCTTCCATCAAAAGACTGATCCGCACCGAGAAGTTATTGTCACGGTACTTGTATTTGAAGTTCCTCGCTGATCGAACTTGATCGTTCAGTTTCGAATGTTCTGACCATCAATTGGAGTTCTTCTTTTTCGATAGAAATAGTTTCAGGCTAAACATCACTTTCAGCGAGACCGTGAATTAGGCTGCACAAAACGACGATGAAAATAAAAGGGCTGTCGACTGAGAAGATGCCTTTAGATACAATCTAGATGTCAGTTATAACTCGGCAATCCGGCTGTTAATTTTAACTGGACATGATCTTGCCCTCGGCAATTACCTGCGTTCTCAACCAGGACTATGAACGTTGCAGTTTTGGCTTTTACGATCAAGTGACGATGAAAGCAATCAAAAATTAATGACAGATTCCCGAAAAGTAATCAGCAAAAAGATAGCTAAGCTGAATGGCACCAGTTTCGAAAAGAATTTACTGATACCTCTTCTTCAGGACCTCGGCTTCAAGAATATTCAAAAACAGTCGTCCGGTTACCAAGGAGGCTTTGATATCCGCGCAGAACTTAGCGGTAGAGAGTGGCGCTTCGAAGCGAAGAAGAAGATGAAAAAAGCGGTCAGTGAATCGGATCTTGCCCGACATTTTGATCAAATCGAGAAAAATCCGGGGAACACTGAGTATTTCATAATCGTTACCAATTGTTCACTGAGCAATCCGGCCAGAGATTCAATTGAGCAACACCGGCAAAAATGGCTTGTGAATCTTGATTATTGGTCTGATGAAAGATTTTGGGAGCTACTTCTTTCCTGTCCAGAAACGGTAGTGTCCGCACTAAAATTGGGTTCTGAAACGGCAAGAGAATGGCGAGCCGAGTGTAAACACTATCAGCAGAAGCATCATCATTTCTTAAAAAACGAACTTAAAAGATTGAAGAAAAGCTCCAACCGTTTTAGGGTGCTTCAAAGGGCCGCTAACTCGATCTCTGATCTGTACCAGGAATCCGTGCGTCCCGCAACAGATTTATCTTTGGTTGTTCCAAGGGACTCAGCAGATGCTTCCTTTGTAAAGTTTGTTTCCGAACGAAGCAAGAATGTCCTTGTTTTGACAGGAAAAGAACAAACTGGAAAAACATCCTTACTTAGAACTTGGGCAGAAAAACTAAACGCAGACAATATAGTCTTTTTTTATTCGGCCTCTTCAATTTGCAAAGAAGAGTGGCTCGTTAAATTCGAGATAGAACTCTTCAGTCGGATTCAAATCGTCACCGGCGGGACCCTTCAGCTCCCGGGAAATGTTCGCGTTTTATTTGAGAACATCCAAGACACCTTGAAGGCAAGAAATTGTTGCGTTTGGATTTTTGTTGACGCATTGAATGCCGCTCCGTTCAGAGATCTGATGAACTTTGTTTCATCGAATGAATTTCTGGAAAGCCTGAAAAGCTGGAACGTCAGATGGGTTTTTTCTTGTCGTTCGGCAGTTTTGCGCGAATGGGCCCCGCTTTTGTTCGATACTCTTAAAACATCGAATATCTTCAAACTTCAAGAAATTAGTTTAGGTGATTTTACCGAAACGGAACTGAGGTCCGCTCTTAAACTTCGCAACATTTCGGTTCAAGAAATTCCCATGTGGCTGTGGCCACAACTTGGGTGGCCAGGAGCACTTCGAATACTTGAGAAATGGAAGAAGGAAGGCAAGAAACTTTCGGAGATGCCTGAAATAGCAGTTATAGATTTCTCCTTGATCTTTATGAAAGATCGCATCGACGAATTCGCTAGATTAATTCCAGCTGACAAACCAACAAGTTATAGAGGGGTGGAGGAGATGATTAATAGGATTATTGACCTAATCGCAACGGTAAAACTCCCGCTACCCTTCGACTCAATCAAAACGATCGAAGAGTTCAACCCGCACAGGATGAATGAAAACTCCTGGAACATCCTTCTGCAACAAGGATTCTTAACCAAGCAGGAAAGAGGTTATTCGCTGAGCACCGATTGGGGCGCAATTATTCTCGCGAAAAGAGCCATTGAACTTTGCTTAAACTCCAGCGAAGCATCTATCGAGCGGTTGTTAGATCAGATATTCGATGCAGTCGGGCCATCAATCGAGGCACTGGGAAAGTTTGCCTGGTTTTTCCTTTTCTACGGGCGCCAAAGCGATATCTCGCACAATGTATTTGCTGCGGTTCTGAATCATATTTTCCAGGAACAGAACCTCAATCATGCGTACTTTGGCGAAATCGCGTGCAGGCTTTTCCCAAAGTCCGCCATATCCTATTTAACTGAAACAACAACACCGCCCTTGCCGATGTCGTTTATGGCTGAAGGATTAAAGACGCTTTCAGCACAGGACGCTGTGGACCATCTGTTGCAGCTCTACCCATACGTGAAAGAAACCGCTCAGGGCGCCATAGCTGGGATAATCAAACACTTTAAGAAAGATTTGACGAAAGAGCAACTAGCAATTGTTTATTCATTTCTTGATTCAGAAATACTCCCTTTGGAGACAAGAAAGAAGGTATTAACCAAGGATTCGTTTAGAAATGCGTTAATTCGTCATCCTGAGGAGTTATGCAATATCATCAAAGTGAAGACTGAAGAAGGCAAATTGCAAGACCCTAAATTAGCACTGGCTTTTTTGGGTATGGAAGGTACGTCATATCAGCACGACCTCCTCAAAAAATTAACCGCCCTAGAAGGAGAGAATTCTCCCCATTCTTTATGTGCGAGCGGCAAACTCCAACACAGAGAATCCGAGGAACTCTGCCTGAAGAATCTCAATGAATCAAATGACCTTCTCGTTAAAAAAGCATGTATTGTAGCGCTCGGTAATCTTCGATCAACAGCACTATTAACCTGGTGTAGAAGAAGCGCCTCAACAAAGGAATCGACATATCCCTATGCAGTCGCAATGCTAATTATGAACGGAACTCCAGCTGCGATTACCACTCTGGTCAGCATGGAAAAACGTCAGAAACGTGTTCGACTACCGTCCCTAACACCCTCAAATAGGATGTTCAAGGTTTTCGATCAAAAGAATTTTGAAAGAATTATTCGAGCAGCAGTGAATCAACTCAGATCGGCAAGCACACTCGAAGAAGTAGAATCTCATCTTCGTGTGCTTTCTGGTTTCTCAGGGATTTCCATGCGAAAGTGGTGGAAAAGTTTTAAGAAAACTAGGATCCCAGAAGTGATTGCGAGAAAGGTCCAGATGGCGATTAATCGCGATTACTTCATCACATATTCAAGGACGATCTCAAGCGAGGCGATTGATGCCGCTTTATTGATACTACGCTGGATTGGAAAAGCATCCGTCACGCGAAAAATTTTATTGCAAATGTTGAGCCTGCCAGAAGCCAATCTTGGTTCACAGGAACTTTTTGCTACTCTACTGACCTCGTCCGATAAATCCTTTGTTAAGGATCTGATCCGTCTCGCAAACCTTCGAAAGGCTGATTCGCCGTTCGCTCAGGTGACCAGAATGAGAGCCACGGTATGCCTTTCTAATCTGCCTTCATCGCAGACATTTGATGCTCTTTTAGGATCATATCCATCAGAATGGTTTTCCGAAGAGAAGGAACGTCTCGGCCCTTTTGGGGGATTTCGAACGAAATCAAATGAGAAGAAGCTAATCTCGGTGCTTGAGAAAAGAGATGATCAGCTTCTTTGGGGAGCGATACGCTTCCTTATGGAGTTCAGGACTAAGGCAGCAATTAAACCGGCGTTAAGATGGCTCCAGGACTGCGATCCATCAGATTGGAAGCATAGATGGCTTATACGGCTTTTGTCTGGTTATGATTCGCGTTACGCGAACACTTTTCTGATTCGCGCATCCGAGGACAGCCGTTCTTATAAAACCGTATTTAAGGCACTACTCTATTCGAAGGATCCTATCGTCCGTGACTGGTACAGGGAACAGGTTAGGAATTCAAATAAATTACCAGTTGAAAATTACCGGATGATTCAATGGCTTCTATTGAACTGGATATTGATGAACCCATCGATAGACGGAGATCAATATGTCATACGCTGGTTAAACGATCCTGATCTCATTGAGATTGCAGCAGATGGGTTTATCTCACTTCTATACAAAACTGCCTCGCAACGGAACCTGGTTGACGATCCCGAGAGTCTGAAAAGTCGTTATACGCTACGTGAGAACAGTCACCTTAAGAATGAAATTATGGTCGCAACCTTGAAATACTTTTCGAATGTTGAACCCGATTGGTCATGGTCAAAATTTACTGAAGCTTGGTCGGAGCTTGAGCCAGCAGGCAGGAAACAGCTTCTTCAGTGCATTCGTTATATGCCGTCGCAGAAAGCAATCGAATGGATTTTAGAGCAGTACGTTGAACTGGATAAATCGGAGCATACTGAAAAAGAGCTCAAAAGCAACATTGTGAAAGCTATGAGAGAAGTTTCTAGGGCCGGTATGACTCACGGTAAGAACTGGTTACAAACCAAGGCGCGTTCATCAAGTATAATTGATCGAGTATTTGCCGCTCATTGCAGTGGCCTGTTCGGCCTGGCCTATTACAACCAACTCAAGAAGTTGGCTGATGATCATTGCGCCCGTGTCAGGTTCGTATATTCTCAGGCTCATGTGACCGGCATCGAATGAAGACAATTTGCCAAGAACTAGCCAGGAATCATGCTTCGGGGCAAATCGGATAATCAGCCTGTTGGGAAATGCGACACCACAGATTTCGTTTGCGATGTGAAATCTAGTTCTCAAAAATAGTGCAAAGCTAGAATTTGAGTGGAAGGATTCAAAATATAGGTTCGATGTCGACGGCGTTGCCTCGTAGTGTCAACTGAGCGCGCAACAGAATGAAATCCGGCTCTCTGAACTCCTTCACATTTCCGCCTGACAAACGGAAGACATGAGCGGTTCGCGTGTTCTGTAAAAAGAGTTTCCCTTGACCATCCTTTTCTAGGATCCACTTGTCATCCTCAAACGGAAGGTCCTTTCCGTCAACCGTTATCCGTTGGACTTTCGGCCGGATGCGAAAGAGCTTCCCGATGTTCTTTTGAAGCTCACGTATGTTCATCGCGATAACGATTTTACGCTGCGTCTGCTTTTATAGTGTCCATTTTTTCGAAAACTTTTATGAAAATTCGTGAATAATTCAAGCTCTTCGTTGATTGCCCTGCAGTGTACTTGACCTGAGCAGACATTTCTACAGTGAGGACAACCAATTAAAATTTTAGCAAACATTCGCAGCTCCAAATTATACAGCAATTATAACTTCTCAAATTCTGAGTGATTTCCTGCTGGTCATAAAATACAATAATCACGAGATATTCACGTTTATGAATGAACCGCCGAAAGTAAGAGAGGGCCAGATCCTGATTGGATCGATGTTCAGTGAACCGATGCGGGTGGAGACTGTCCAGCAGAGTGGGTCTGATACATGGATCCTGGGCCTTGTAGGCACTCAAAGCGAGCGCTTTCGAAAAGTCACTCTTTCTTCGGTAGAACTTGAAGGGCTGTCCTTTACTGATTCCAGATTGAACTACGATGGTGACGGTCGCCTGTTAAATCTTGGCTTGCAGGCGTATTCGCTGGGAATTGCCTACGAGTTTGATCCGTACTTTGGCCTCTCAATTTCCCGTGTCGATCCGTTGCCCCATCAATTAGAGGCTGTCTACGACTACCTGCTTAAAGTGGCGCGCGTCCGGTTCTTGCTGGCAGATGATGCGGGTGCGGGAAAGACCATCATGGCCGGTCTTCTTATCCGCGAGTTGGAGCTGCGCGGTCTGGCGGAGCGGATTCTGATTGTCGTCCCGGCCAATCTTGCTTTTCAATGGCAACGAGAGCTGAAGGAGAAATTTGACGAAAAATTTGTGGTAATGAAGGGACATGATATTCGGGACCAGTTTGGTATGAATCAGTGGTTGGAACAGAAAAGAGTCATCACATCTCTGGATTTAGCGAAGCGATCGGATGTGTTGCCTGGCCTCAAGCAAGTCCATTGGGATCTGGCGATTGTGGATGAAGCACATAGGATGTCATGGACACCTCCATCTAAGAAAACATCGAGATATGCGTTGGGAGAATTGATCCGGGATGCAACGGACCATTTGCTGCTTCTTACGGCAACCCCACATAAAGGTGATCCGGCAAACTTCAGTCTATTCCTTCAACTCCTCGATCCGGATGCCTACGCCGATGTGAAGTCAATCCGGCAGGCGATGGAACAACGGCGTGCGCCTTTCTATTTGCGACGCACGAAAGAAGCAATGGTCTACTTTCCTGAACGTCAAGCTGATGGAACGTGGGCAGCCACAAAAATTTTTACAAAACGGATTCCGAGAACAGTTGATTTCCACATCGATGGAGCGGAGTTCGATCTTTATCGCGATGTGACTCGCTTTGTAAAACAACAGAGCGCAAAGGCCGCTGCTCAAGAGGACGATCCGCGAGCCCGCGCAGTGGGCTTTTTGATGTCGCTATACCAGAGGCGGTTGGCGTCAAGTATTCATGCAATGCGGCGTTCTTTGGAGAACCGCGCTAGGCGATTGGACGATGGATTAAAACGGGCTCAAGATCTCGCACGTTTCGCGCCGCCCGAGCTTCCCGATCCGGAAGAGCTGGATGAAATGGAAGAGGTCGAAAGAGAGCGCCTGGAACAGATGTTTGAAGCGATTTCACTCGCTGCAAATGCAGAACAAGTCAAGGAGGAAATTGAGATACTCAAACGTCTGGCGGAGCAAGCACAGACCGTAGAAGACTCCGGCACTGAGGCCAAACTTTCGCGCTTAAAGAACTTGCTTCATACCGAAGGTTTTTTTGACCATTCCGAAAAACAATTGTTGATCTTCACGGAATTCAAAGACACGTTGGATTATCTAATGAGGTGTCTTGAGGGATGGGGATTCAAAATTGGATGTATTCATGGCGGAATGAAATCAGGATCTCGCGAAGAAAAAGGGACTCGCTTGCATGCGGAGCAACAGTTCAGAGAAAAGGAGATCCAGATCCTTGTGGCAACAGAAGCGGCCGGGGAGGGAATCAATCTCCAGGTCTGTCATATTCTGTTCAACTACGATATTCCCTGGAATCCAAATCGTCTAGAGCAGCGAATGGGGCGTATCCACAGATACGGCCAGAGACACGATTGCCTGATCTTTAATTTTGTTGCAACCAATACGATCGAAGGCCATGTTTTGCAGCGTCTCCTGGAAAAATTACAAGAGATTCGCGACGCGTTGGATGACGATACCGTTTTCAACGTTGTCGGCGAAATTCTTCCGGCAGCCCAGATAGAGCGCGTGTTGAGGGAATACTATGCCGGGAAGTTGGGAGACGCCGATCTGGAGGATCGAATACTCAGAAATGTTGACGAAAAACAGTTTCGTTCGATTTGCCAGCATGCTTTAGAAAATCTCGCTGCCAAGAAGTTGAATTTAGAGATGCTCGTAGAGCGCCGCGCTCTCGCACAAGAACGTCGCGTTGTGCCTGAAACGATTGCGCGGTTCCTTACTGAATCAGCAGAATACGTTCCCATGACAATCAAGCTGACACCCGGCCTGCCACATACATTTGAACCCTCCAGAACCCCTGGCGTTCTCCGAAGGTTTGAAAGAGATGCCGATTGGAGACTTCCTTCGGTAGCTTCAAAATACCCTCGGTGCTCCACGGATCGCGAAACAGCTGAGGAAAACAACCTGGAATGGGTTACTCCTGGACATCCTTTATTTGAATCGATCCGCAGGCACACTTACTCGCAGGCTTTGAGTTCCTTCGGCAAGGGTGCTTGTTTTTATTCTTTACAGCACCAAACGCCTGCAAGGATCGATTTCTACAGAGCACGCGTTGTGGATGGATTGGGTCAAATCATCCATGAGCGCCTATTTGTTTTAGAAATTTCAGAGAGTGACCAGCCCCGCTTGCAGGAGATGAATGCTATGGGCAACTTCACGGTGGGCGATCTTCCGGCTTCGCTTCCTGCTGTTGCTAACCTTCCGGAAGCGGTGCAGTGGTTGAACGAAAATCAGTTAAAGCAGTTTTTGGAAGAAACGAGAGCGGAAAGACTCGCGGAAATCAATCGAATATCTTCTCACATTGAGCTCTCGCTAACGGAATTGCTGCAGCGTGCTGATGAAGAGATAGGCCGGGCTGCTGCCGATGTTGAGCAGAAATTTCCAGGATCCGAAGGGAGACTCGCGCAGTCAGAATCGCGCCATGCGGAATTATTAGCGCGCAGGGATCGCAGGAGACAGGAACTGGACAGGCAAAAATCACTTACTCTCCAGGCGGTAGAAAGAATAACAAGTATCCTTGTTCTACCCCATCCGCAAAGAGAATCGCCGGAGATCAGACATCTCACACCGGATCCGGAGGTTGAAGCGATTGCCATGCGGGTCGTGATGGAGTATGAGACGAAGCAAGGAAGGCAAGTGTTTGACATACACGAGAAAAATCTTGGTTATGACGTAACCAGCCTGGATCTAAATAGTGGCGAGTTGAAATTGATTGAGGTGAAAGGATTGAGTGCATCAGCCGGCAATGTCCTTCTCACGCCAAATGAGAGGCGTGTTGCAGAAGATCGCCGCGATTGCTTTTGGCTATATGTCGTGACCAACTGCAAATCGGATCCCCGCGTAGAACCCATCAAAGATCCTGCTCGCTTCGACTGGCACGAGGTAACAAAGGTTTCTCATTATTATTTGTCTGTGAATGCCATGACTCAGCCCATACGTGTGAGTGAAGATCAACACCCGTATGGCGAGAACGATCGATGATCTCGTTCGGTAGGGAAAAATGCCCACGGCTATTCATAAAGAGAAAGAGCAGATAAAGAAAGTCCTGGATCATTATGGCATCTACAAGCTCTATCATTTCACCTGCATTGATAACCTTTCCATCATCGGTCAATGCGGTGGCATCTGGAGCAAGCAAAAGCTTGAGAATGCTGGATTGCTGGATAAAGTCTTTTGTGGAGGAACGCAAGGCTCTGTAATTGTAGATAAACAGTTTGGCAATTGGGATAGGATTCATTCCTATTTCTGTCCGAGAACTCCGATGGCTTATCGCGTTCAAGAAAACGTGGATCGAACGAACAAACAGAACGGCCACATCTGTTACCTCATTATTGATCAAAGTGTTGCATTCTGGGATGGTGTTCACTTTACAGACACGAATGCAGTACGAAAAGGAGATGGTCACAAACAAGCAGAAGGATCGGCAGGACTGAAACTAGTTGACTGGGACACAATTCGTTCGCATCTGAATGGTATTTACGTTCCAACGGAAGTTTGGCACCGAAATGTACAGGCCGAGTGCCTCATTCCGAGTGAGATTCCCTTTGCTAACATCCAGGGAGTATACTTCATGAGTCAGGCGAGCTTGGAAGAAGGGAAACGGCTGTGGGGCAATCGGACACATCCTACATTCACGGTTGACGAAAAATTATTTCATAGAGGATTTCCTCATGCAAAACGGTTTCTGTTGACATCCCAAGAAATTACGAAAGATAATTGCGCCTCTCCGCATGAGCATGAAACGGTATTCTCATCATCGGATAGTGCCACTCTCCTTGTGAACGCTCATGTAACTGCAGGTATTAAATCGCGGATTGTTTGGTTTGATTCAGGTCTGAATATCATCAAAGAAGGTTCAACACAGTTCGAAAGCAGCGGCGTTTTCTGGAACTGGTCCATTCTGCAAATGGCGAGTGTTCCAGATGGGTATTACTTCGTAGAATATTACATAGGAGATATTCGCTGGTTCAGAGCGGATTTCGAAATCAGGAGTGAGCCATGAGTGCTCAGGCACAGTCAAATGGTGCGTTACTGGATAAGTTCAAGGGCGCCTTGGCTTTCAGCGCTGTGGGAGATGCGTTGGGATGGCCTACAGAATTCGGCCATTATCCGGCTGCAACAAAAAAGCAGTCCGGCCGCAACTACCTGGACGACTTCGTTTCCTGGCAGAAACTCGTGGGCGGAAGATATTGGGGATACCGGGAGACGATAGAAGAGGGGGCATACTCTGATGACACCCAACTTACCCTGGCGGTTTATAGATGCATCGATGAATCGGGAAAGTTTAATCCTGAAAGATTCGCATATTTTGAGCTCCCCTTGTGGCTTCACTATGAACGCGGTGGTGGCAGGACAATCAAGATGGCCGCAAGAAAGCTAAACCAAACGAGCAAAGAATGGATCAGAAACTTTTATTCGACAAAGGAGCTTTCTTATAGAAATGCTGGTGCGAACGGTGCCGCAATGAGAGTGTTGCCCATTGCCCTCACGAACGCTTTTAGTCTGAATAAGCTTCGCTCAGAAAGCTTTCTGAATGCCATCGTAACGCACGGGCATCCTCGGGCGATTGTGGGATGCATCCTTTATGCAGCCGCCATTTGGTTTCTTTTGAGGGAAAGAGAGCTCTCAGTGTCACCGTTCTTAGAATTCTTACGCGATTCTCTTGATTTCGAACCAGAAAATAACAATTCGATCCAATCTTGGATTGAAGAATGGAATAAGCATCCATTAGACGGTAAATCCTTTCAGGAAACCTTGGATGCAACTAAAAATGAAGTCTTTCAGTACTTAAATCAAATCAAGCAAAATGGAAATTCCCATGATAACGAATTTTATGCTCTAACAGGCGCCCTGACTAATTCAACGCGGGGATCGGGAACGACAACTGTTGGTGTGGCAATTTTTCTTCTGTGCAAATATTCAGCAGATCCTACCAAGGCATTGCTAACGGCAGTTAATATGCTTGGCAGCGATACCGATACAATCTCCGGTTTTCTGGGAGGACTATTGGGAGCGTTGCATGGAGTATCTGCAGTACCTCCAAAACTATTTAACAGGGTGCAGGACAAAGACTACATTTTGAAAACAGCAATGCATTTGCACAATGTAGTGACAGGACAAGGATCAAAGGATTACGCAACCGCCGAAGACTTTGATCGACGTGACGCCTACTTAAAAATCATGGCGTGGGAAATTGGGTTGCACGAATTGTTTTGGGACGCCCTGGATGCGGGAGATTCGATCGTTCATCCTGCGCTGGGTCGTGGAGAAGTTACTGCAAAACGTATACAACCTCTGATGCGTTCGGACTATCAGGCAAAGCTTATTCATGTTTCCTTTGAATCCGGCCAGACATGCGTTTTTCACTCTCGTGTATCCAAGGACGGACGACTATCTGAAAGTCTTGCTGAAGATACAAGCAAAGCGTTGCAGTCTCTTAAGAAAATGAAAATGGAGAAAACTGGCATGCTCGTTGAGGAGGCGCCTGGTTGGTCCCTCGAGAAATTTTTCGAACTTGAGAACCAGAACGAAGTGAATCAACTCTTGAGAAAACATAAAGAACTGATCCGACCGCTGTTTGAGACCAGTCAAAAGATAAGGGAGATCTTTTCCAATCATGCAGTCAAGATCGTGCTGAAAATGGACAAGGATACTGAAGAGCATTATGAGGGTCTTTCCGTGATTATCGAAACCGATATTGAACCCAAGAGGTCACTGGATCTGTTAGATCGATTCGATAACGAGTGGTGGCTGGATGTGGATGAGACTACAAGAATGCTGGTAACAGTTATGGTGCAGCCTGTATGAGCTTTCCTTGGAAATCCTACATTGATCTTGCCGGAGAACTGTTGAACACTGCCAACATCTCTGCCATCCAGGAGGCTTACCTTAGATCAGCAATTAGCCGCTCTTACTATGGAGTATTCGGTATTGCAAGAAATTACCTTATTCGTAATGGTGTAAGAATTCCGTTCGTTGATACTCACAAGTTCGTTAGCACCCAATATCAAAAATCATCAGTCAGGACCCGGAAAGAGATAGGCGAGAAGCTGAAACGACTTTGGAGGGAACGAAAAACAGCCGACTACGATGAGTCGACAGGGATTGGCTTGGCTAGAGCCAGGACTTCGCAGCTCTTGGCATTACAAATTCTTGAAAAATTCAAAGCTATAGGTGCTCCATAGATTCATCCTTCCCCAATTGAATAAGACATTTTTTTTGTCAGCAATCCCCAACGGGCATTCGAAATGATCCGGAAAGAATGTAAAGTGCCGGCAGAAGTATAAGATTCTCAGGGGAGAGAGGGCTGAACAATCGCTTGACACAAGGTCATGAGATGTTTATTTTTTAATGGCCAGAAATTAAATTTATTTGCTTCCCACTCGACTTGCCGCAAGGCCTCGGGTGGGGTTATTTTTTATGGGGGGCCCTTCTGATGTTCCTCGAACCGCCGATCAAGAGAGCCTGCGTCTTTAAAGTAATCCGTACCATTACGCGTAGGTGACTGCCGTCCGAAAAAGTGACCACACCGTAAGCTTAAAGTAAACATCGGGCTAATATAGGGAATGTTCCTTAAGAATGTGAGTCTTACGTTTGGCGTATGAATTATCGAGGTTCCTATCGCAAACTCCTTGGAAATGCAAAAGCAGCCATGGTGGCCGCTATTGAGGTTTATAACAAGCCCACATTTCCATATCGCGATGAGTGTTTCGTCATACTTCTTTTAAACTCATGGGAATTGGTTGTCAAAGCGCTTCTGTCAAAGAAAGGAAAGTCCATCTTTTATCAAAAGAAGAGGAAGGAACCCTATCGGACGCTTTCACTTCAGGATGCTTTGCCGAAAGTCCAATCCTTATTCCCGCAGGCAGTTTCATTTGTACCAACCCGCCAGAATCTTGATCTTCTTAGAACTTACCGTGACAATGCTGTTCATTTCTATAACGCGAAAGGATTTGGCTCAGTTGTTTACGCGTTGGCTCAGACAAGCATAAGAAACTTTCGCGATGTCGTGTTCGAATGTTTCGGACACAAGCTTGAGGAGGATATAAGTTGGCAGCTTCTCCCGCTCGGGATTAATCCACCTGTTGATGTGATTACATATATCAGCGGAAAGCGAGAAAGCGGCAAAAAAAAGAGTAATGCCGTCATCCAGTTTTTGTCAGAATTGGCCGCCGCAACGGATCAGCTCAAAAATAGCGGGGAAGACACAGGGCGTCTGCTCACTATCTTTCAGGTCAAACTCGAATCCGTAAAGAAAATCGGCGACGCGGATGCTGTTGTTGGAGTTGACAAAGCTGCAGCGTCTTCGGGTCCGCTTGCAATTGTTCGGACACTTGATCCGAACCTGTCCCATCCGCTGAGGAGCAGGGATGTGATTGAAAAAATTGGTCCATACAACGGAAAGAGGTTTACTTCCTACACCTTTCAGGCTGTTGCTTGGCGATGGAAGATCAGGGAAAACCAACAATATTGCTGGAGGGCTGAGGAAGGTGTTCTCACCAAGTATTCAAATGATGTGGTTTCATTTATCAAGAACTTGAGCGCTTCGGATATCGAAACGGCAGTGAAGGATTACGGTGAACACATGAGAAAGAGATTGGCGAAATCATGATTCCAAAAGAATGCAAAAGGCTTGCTGAAGTAGATTTCCCGATCGCAGTAGTTTCGAAGCATTCCGCGCGCGAGAAGTCGATTCGGCATGGTCATCCATCAACCTTGCATCTATGGCGGGCGCGACGTCCGCTCGCTGCGTGCAGAGCCATGCTTCTTGCGTTGTTGTGGCCGGATCCTTGCGATGAGAATTGTCCCGAAGATTTCAAGAAGAGTGCAAGGCAACTGCTTCCATCCGTTTGCGGGACAATAGGTTTGAAAGATGAAGATCTGCGGCGTGCGCTTCTTCAATTCATTGGCGATTTTGCAAACTGGGATCGTTCTTCCAACAGCCAGTATCTAGACATCAGCCGAACTCTCGTGATGGTTGCATACGATGGCGAGCCGCCTGTGGTTGTTGATCCATTTGCAGGCGGCGGATCGATCCCATCGGAAGCACTAAGAGTTGGATGCGAAGCATATGCAAGCGACTTGAATCCTGTCGCTTGTTTGATTCTCAAAGTGATGCTGGAAGATATTCCGCGTCATGGCCCCGAGCTTGCCGGTGAATTACGGCGGGCGAGTGAGCAAATCAAGGAGCAGGCGGAGAAGAAGCTAGCGGATTCTTATCCAAGTGATCCGGATGGTGCAAAACCGATAGCGTATTTATGGGCTCGTACAGTGCGTTGCGAATCGCCAAATTGTGGCGCCGAAATTCCAGTTTTCCGATCCCCATGGTTGTCTCGAAAAGGCAACTCAAAGTCGCAATTTTTTAGAGAGGATGATAAAGGCAACTGCACTGCGCTTTTGATCGAAGACGCCCCGATGGGTGGCCCCATTAAACTGAGAATTGCCTATGGGTTTGGAAGTCAAGAGATGCAAGATGGCTATTATCGCCCTCTACAAACAAAAGCTTCAGGAAATAATGCAGACGTAATCTGCCCCTGTTGCAGAAACGTCTTATCCGGAAGTCAAAAAAATCCACGTGTTTCAAGTCAGCTTACTATGCAGGGAGGTGGTGCCAACGTACGGTTTGATCGCCAGGGCAAAAGAAATGGAGGCGCGCGGCTTCTTGCAGTTGTAACTCTAAAGGCCGACAGCAAAAAAAGAACGTACCGTGACCCAACCGAAACAGACTATGATACAGTCTTTAAGGTTCAAGATCGTTTGAAAAAAATCCTCGATGGAACCGTTGCTACTGGCTTAACCATCATTCCCGACGAGACATTTCATTCTGTAAGACCCTCACCTAATGCGCGAGGGCTTTCTGCTGTGACGCGTTATGGAATGACAAGTTTTTCTTCTTTATATACAGCACGTCAACTTGTTTCTCTGGCCGCTTTTTCGGAGTTGGTACGAAGTAGTGCGACGAAACATGTTAATTCCGAGAGTGGAGTTCAGCGATTACTCGCTTTATGTGTTAGCCGCGTTGCTGACTATTGCTCTGCACAAAGTCGATGGGACTCCACGCAGGAAAGGAATGTAAATTCGTTCGGTAGACAAGCTTTGCCGATGCTCTGGGATTTTGCAGAACTAGTTCCAACAGCCGATTGCGTTGGGTCGTTCAGTTCAATGCTGCGTGGTATTACGAGAGTTATTGAGAAACCAAACATAGCTGAGCGGCGTGGCCAAGTCGCCTGCGAGGATTCAACTGAGCATTCGTTACCCTCCGAAAGCGCTAGAATTTGGTTCACCGACCCACCTTACTACGATTCGGTACCGTATGCCGATCTTGCCGATTTCTTTTATGTTTGGTTGAAACGTATGCTGCCGGATGAGCGCCTCTTGGGTAATAAATTTGAAGACGGTACATTTTTGACGCCAAAGCTAAGAGAATGCGTATGGAATAAGGCATATAAGATTAACGGTAAAGAAAAGGATCCTATCTTTTTCGAGAATTGTGTCTCGCTGGCTTTCGGAGAAGGTCGACGCGAGGTCACTCCTGATGGCATTGGCGCTATCGTTTTCGCTCACAAGTCCACTCAAGGTTGGGAAGCTTTACTTTCGGGCATACTTCGCTCTGGGTGGACTGTCGTTGCTTCATGGCCAATAGCCACGGAACAGGCCCAACGTTTAGTCGCTCGTGGGACAGCAGCGCTTGCCACAAGCGTTCACATCGTTTGTCGTCCGCGTTCTGAAGATGCAAGTGTTGGCGACTGGGGCGAAGTGTTGCACGAACTCCCGAAGCGCGTTGGGGAATGGATGCAGCGCCTTCAGAAGGAAGGGATTCGCGGCGCCGATCTCGTTTTTGCGTGTATCGGTCCGGCACTGGAAATTTACAGCCGTTACTCGCGTGTTGAAACTCCGGAGGGACGTGAAGTAAAACTGGATGAGTACCTTCAGAAGGTGTGGGAAGTTGTCGGTAGGAGTGCGTTGGAACAGATTTTGAAAACCAAAGAAGGTGCCTTTGAAGAAGACGCAAGACTTACAGCGCTTTTCCTATGGACACTACAAAGCACGAATGGTGAGTTTGTGACGGATAAAGAAACAGCTCCAGAAGAAGTCGATGATGAAGAGGAGGATGATGATGAAAAAGCTCCCGGAGGAAAGTCTAAGGGCTACAGCCTTATATATGATGTCGTAAGGCGTTTTGCTCAGCCACTTGGAATCCATTTGCCGCTCTGGGAAGGAAGAATCATTGAGACAAAGAAAGGGGTTGTCACACTGATACCCGTAAAATCGCGAACGAAGCAATTGTTCGGTGAGGAAGGCGCAGTGAGCGTTGCAGAAGTATTAGAGCGTGATCCACGAACCAGGCTTCAACCACTTCTGTTTCCGGAACTGGAGCAAGCCGCGCCAACAATGAAATCAGCAAGAAAGATTAAGAAGGGCAAAATGGATTTTTCTGCGGATTCACTCGATAAACCAACGGTCACAACGCTTGATCGGGTTCATGCTGCAATGCTGCTTCAGGCAGCAGGACGGACAAATGCACTACGAGCCCTTTTGAATGCGGAAGTGGATCGCGGTCCTGAATTCGTTCGGTTGGCCAACGCGTTATCTCCCCTTTATCCTGAAGGAAGTGAAGAAAAAAGATTGTTGAATGCAATGCTACTCGCGGTTCCGCGTTGATTCATTCTAAATGGAAGTAGAGGGAAAAAAGGGAGACGTTTGGCAGATCTCGGCAGGTCCCGCATCGCGATCGTACGCCGATCTTTTCTTGAAATCAGGTGTCGCTTTATTGGGTCCCGGTGATCCGGGCCCATGGAAGCCGGACAAGTCAGATGACCATTATGAAGGCGGCTACGTACGCCGTTTTGCCAGCGAAGTAATTGTTGGTGATACATTTCTTCTCCGGAAAGGAATATCAGGCATTCGGGCGATTGGACTTGTTGCCGGTGATTATACCTACCTCAATCAGTTCGATGATGTGAACGGTTGGGACCTACAACATTGTCGCCGCGTACGCTGGTTTGACCTGCCGCAAGAACATAACTTTGCAACGCCTGTTTTCGGTGCGAACCCGCCACGACTTTCCAGAGTCTCAAATGTTGAAGTGCTCGATTTTGTACGGAGATTCTTGAATTCGCCGCCAACGCACTGGCAGACTTCCCCTTTACCGCCTATGCCAAAAGAAGAGCTACTGCTGGAAGAAATCCCTGTATATTTGAGAAACTTGGTGGCACAAGTCACGGATGTTGCGCAACTGTATTTGAATGAAACCGATTTTGGCAACTATCCTTCAGAAGATGAGATGATTGTTCATTTCGTTGTTCCGTTTTTTTATTCGCTCGGTTGGCCTCCCGAACTAGTCGCGATCAAATGGAGATACGTCGACGTTGCGGTTTTTAAAAACCTTCCGCGAACACCTGAGAACTGTTGTTCATTGTTGAGGCCAAACGGTTTGGTGCGGGAGTTGAAGGCGCATTGAACCAGGCGAAAGGCTATGCAAAATCGATCGGTTTACCAGTCGATATCATAGTTACCGATGGCGTCCGCTATCGAATGTATTCCGGGCAGCATGATTATGCTCTTATGCAAATCTTGCGCGACTGAAGACCTCAGCAAACAAACTTTTTCAAAAGGTCAAGAGGCCTTAATGTCCGAATTAAGTAGTCGGCAAGTGTTTTGCCTGTTTATATTCCGAAGTAAGACAAGAAAAGGCTATAATTTCTTCTACGCGTCTCTTGATTTTATCGCGTGTATGGGAAAAGGAAGAGCATGAATTGTAAGACGATCCATGTCGCCGACTCAGGCGATTGAGAAGAAATTTTAAACATGGAACCTTGGTATAAGGTTGTCAGGCCTCGTGAGGAAGTCCGCGCTGGCCGTTCCTTCAATCCGGACGAATTCGCGATCCACTTAGAACAAGTTGTTTCGAACACTGCCCCGGATGACTATCGCAAACCGGAGCAGTTTTTCTCGCGTACTTTCTTTACAAGAGCGCTCCAGGACCATGCGGGTATGGTTCTGCGAAGGCTTAGTGGTACAACTCAAAACACTGCCCCTGTGTTGATGCTTATCACACAGTTTGGCGGAGGGAAAACACACACGCTGACCGCGCTGTACCATATAGCAAAGCATGGCAAGATAGCAGCGAACTTTCCTGGCGTTACCGATCTGCTGTCACACGCGAGTGTAACATCGGTTCCGAAAGCGAATGTTGCTGTCTTTGTTGGGAACGCATGGGACCCTCAACCGGGCAGGGAAACTCCGTGGATCGACATAGCGAGCCAGCTTTCCGGCGAAAAGGGTGTGTCGGAATTAGGGAGTGCCGCATTAACTACACCTCCCGGCACAGAGGCTCTCGCGAGAGTGTTTGCTGCTGCGAACGCGCCGGTCCTTATTTTGTTCGATGAAGTTCTAAACTTCTTGAATCGGCACCGGAATATGGCAGAGGCCTTTTATGCGTTTATTCAAAATCTTACTGTTGCAACTACCGGCACTACTCATGGAGCCGCAGTAATCAGTTTGCCTCGAAGCCAGGTGGAAATGACGGATTGGGATCTGCAGTGGCAAGACCGGATCACCAAAGTCGTACGTCGCGTTGCCAAGGATCTAATCGCAAACGATGAAACGGAAATCAGCGAAGTTGTTCGCCGCCGGTTGTTTGAAGATCTCGGCAATCAGCGCACACGCAGCAACGTGGCTAAAGCTTTTGCCGATTGGTGCTTCGATCGCAGAGCGCAGCTTCCTCCGGAATGGACTGCTGTGGATACGGCCTCTACTGAAGCAAAAGCGCGCGAATACTTGCGCTCACGCTTTGAAGCATGTTATCCATTTCACCCTGCAACGTTGTCCGTTTTTCAGCGAAAATGGCAGGCTCTGGCTCAATATCAGCAGACGCGGGGAACGTTGGCGATGCTGGCTCAATGGATCTCATGGGCATACCGCGAGGGCTTTACACAGGCGCGTCGCGAGCCAGTAATTACAATTGGTTCGGCACCGTTAGAAGTGCCGGACTTTCGTAGTGTGGTTTTAGGACAATTGGGGGAATCACGACTTGTGTCAGCGATTGAAGCAGATATATCCGGAGATCAGTCACACGCCCGTGCCTTGGACGCGGACACAAAAGAACCCCTGAGGTTCATCCATCGCAGGGTAGGTACAGCAATTCTTTTTGAGTCATCGGGTGGACAGGTAGATAAAGTTGCTCACTTGCCGGAGCTCCGATTCGCGCTTGGAGAGCCCGATGTTGACACCACGTCGATCGACTCCGCTGCATTTTCTTTGGAAGACAAATCTTACTTCATTCGCAAAGTTGGTACAGACGGATTCAGGATCAGCCACCAACCTACAGTCAAAAAAGTGGTGAGTGATCGCAGGGCATCGCTTGATGAAGAAAGCGAGATTAAGCCCACAATGAGAGCCACAGTACAAAAAGAGTTTCAACGCGGAGCCTCAATCCCTCTGATACCTTTTCCTGCGGATGATACGGCAATCCAGGACACCCCCCGGCTTAGTTTGATTTTAATGGATCCGGAAACAGAGTGGACCAACACCGAACAATTACGACAACAGATTCTTCAATGGAGTAAAGCACGAGGAAAATCTCCGAGGCTTTATCCTGGCGCGTTGATCTGGTGTTTCAAAAAACCGGGGCGTGAGCTGCGAGAAAAAATAGAACTATGGCTCGCATGGAAACGAGTAGCGAAAGAAGTATCAGATGGCATACTGGGTGGAGATTTCGATCGATCCGACCGTGCGGAGATTCAATCCCGTGTTGGCGATGCTGAAGATGCGGCCAAGGACGAAGTGTGGGGCGGTTACAGGTACGTGGTTATAACGGATCCAAAGGAGCAGGATGGGCTCGCGGTAATCGATCTCGGAGCAGGACATTCGAGTTCAACAGAAACACTTTGCGGTCGAATTATTTCAGCGCTCAAAGCAGGTGCGAGACTGAACGAATCCATCGGCGCGGGTTACATTGACCGATACTGGCCGCCCGCATTAAAGCAAAGCGCAGCCTGGCCGCTTGCCAGCTTGCGCCAAAGTTTCGTGAATGGTTCACTCACAAGATTGCTTGATCCGGATACAGTCTTGCGAAACAAGATTGTTGAATTTGTAGGTAAAGGAGATTTTGGACTGGCCTCTGGGCCAAAGCAAGACGGCACATATGAACGGATCTGGTTTTCAGAACTGCTTTCAGCTGATGAAGTTTCTTTTGATGCGGGTGTTTTTCTTCTAACAAAGGCAAAGAGCGAAAGTCTAAAATCATCATCGCCTACTTCGACACCTGTACCCACACCGGGCGGCCCCGAACCGATAACTACTCCGACATCTGAGGGTATTGACGAACCTCGCCCTACTGCTCAACCGCAGACGAGTACCATTCGGATAACCGGAGCCATCCCACCAGAGATATGGAATAGACTGGGTACAAAAGTCATCCCAAAACTGAAAGCTGGAACTGATTTGCGAATGAGCATCGAGTTCTCGGTTACTGTGGACTCTGCCAATGCAAAGAATCTGGAAGGTGATCTTCGGCAAATTCTGGAAGATCTTGGGCTGCAAGAAAAAGTTTTGGTTTCAAAGGATCAGAACTAACTTACACCGATGAATTTCCATGGCGAGAGTAAAAAAGGATAAAACTATACAGGATCGGAGTCGGTTGATGAGTACCGCAAAAGCCATGGCCAAGATGCTGAAGCTGCGCAGCACTGGAATGCGGATTCGGATTCGGATTCCAAAGGCTACTTGGAGGACGGACACCGATGGCTGGTGTACGACCATAGGAAGCCTCGGTAAGAATCAACCGAAACTTGAAGTATGGTTTGATCGCTTCCCTGGATATCCTGAACGAAAACTCTGGGCTGGGTTCGTATCTTACAAGCATCGGCGTCCTATCATGGCAATAACCAATCGTGTTTCGCGAAACCTTTGGCCGGTCCGTACTATAACGTCGAAGGATGCAAGTGAGAACAAGTTCTTCGCTCTTACTGGTCGCCTTCATCGGGCAGAATTCGGCGTGCCGATTTTGGAAAAATACAAAACCGGAGAGACGTTCTTCGGAATCTTTGATTCAACCCCCCGCACAGCCAAGGGAATTCGTCAACACTTTTGTAATCGTGCAGTGGCATTCTTGGAGGATGTGGCAGGGTCGCTTCCGAAAACCAGCGCAAAGGATTCGTGGAGCGAGGTCTATCCCCGTTGCGAGAACCGCAAGTGGGTGAAGGCTCACCTGGCGCGAGAACGCAGCGGCTATCTCGCGGAACTATGTAAAGTGCGGGACCGCTACCGCTGTCAAATCTGCAAAATGACTTTCAGCAAAGTTTATGGAGATAAACTAGGTGATTCGTTTGCTGAAGCGCATCACCTCAAGCCTTTGGGTAAGCAACTCGATAAGGTAATAACTGCAATCGAAGACTTGATCACCGTCTGCTCCAACTGCCATCGCATGTTGCACCGAATGGATGGCAACCCCAAAGACTGGAAGAAGCTGAAGATTGTTGTTCACAATCAACGAAGAAAGCAGGGCTGACAGTTTGTTTTGGTGGGTTGCAACCCGGTTCACCTTCCAAAACTCTGCCGAGTCTTGGGACAACAATTTCCGGGGAATGAAGATTGTCATGTTGGATGGCTACATCTAAGTGATAAGGAAGGAGAAGTTATGAATAACATGGCTAGCGAACCCAGTCCATTGTCGCTTCGTTTCTCGGAGGCTCTTCATACAGCCGCCGAGTTGCACGCAACTCAGGTCCGGAAAGGGACGCGAATTCCGTACATTGCACATTTGCTTGGGGTGACGTCTATTGCTCTGCAATACGGTGCTGACGAAGAGGAAGCGATCGCTGCTCTGCTTCACGATTCGATTGAAGATGCGCCTCGTGAGCTTGGCGCTGATTCGGTGCGCAAATTGTTGCGATTCCGCTTCGGAGAACGCGTACTTAAAATCGTTGAGGGTTGCACTGATACAGATGTCTCACCTAAGCCACCATGGCGCGTGCGGAAAGAAGCGTATGTTAACAGAGTCTCCAACGAATCTGCGTCCGTATTGCTCGTATCTGCATCCGACAAACTTCACAACGCGAACTCTGTATTGCATGACTACCGCCAAATCGGTGACGAGCTGTGGAAACGCTTCAACCGTGAGCAGGAAAACAGGGAACGATCGGGTACTACCGCGGACTGGTAAATGCGTACAAAGCCACGGGTCATCATGAAAAACTGATTCAAGAGCTCGACCGAGTTGTGACTCAAATCGAAAACGAGACGGGCCACCAGGGTGTTTGGCCCCTTGACTCATAATTCATCGCTGCTCACTTGTGACGACAGAATTTTTTCCTTCGACAATTCGTTGAATTCTCAGCTAGAGCAATTGACTTAGCACATAGTCATCCACGGCCTTTGCGATAAAAGTATGGGGCATTGCCGGGATGAGAATGGCCAACCCAGCCGGACGAAGTTCGGCGATTACCTATTACTTGGCAAACTTCTTGCTTCATTTATTTTGTGAAATCCAATGAGACATGAAGAAAAGGAGATACTCATGAAATCTCAGAAAGAAGTGCGATCAAGAAGAACAGTTGATCTTGCGATGCGCATTATTGCAAACGGGCGTTCAGAAATTTACAAAGAAGCATCGAGCCTATCTAACTCCATCAGTTTATCTGATGATCCAGAAAAGGTTATTCAGGACTTCCTCTTCAGGAAATTTAACAATGAGCGCTCCGTAGAGTTAGCAAATGCAAAAGATGCCTCGACTGTCAGAGAAACCATATTTGAATGGGTCACGAAATTTAAGATTCCGGGTGATGTTAATCCGGACGAACTTCGAGATCTGTTAGAAGAGATTGATGAGGACAACTGCGAAAACGTAAATCATGGAATCTGTCTCCGACTCAATCATCGTGGATCCGCACGAAACGACCGCGCCAACACGAATTGGCTAGAAAATGGCAACGAAAATAAGACGATAAAGTTCAAAGAATCTTGATCCCGAAAGGCGACCGAAATTTGGAGTTGCTTCGGACAGCAAAAAACACAAAAAAAAGACAGCGAACGGAAGGCCCATCGATGCATGTGCAAATTGAACCTGTACGCAGCACAATTCTTCGGCATTAAAGTCCTCCAAATTCTTTTAGAACCAGAACCCGGCACCGCTGCCATCCTTCAACTCCTGTCGTTCTATAAAGCTCCCGAACCAAGGCAAACCAACTTGAAAGCAACTGTAAGGTTGCATTAAACACAGTTTGCTGCAAACACACTTTTTTGCGCCCACCGTTTTTCCATCCGGCTCCTTTGCCATACTTATTTCGACCCTTCCGAACACACGTTAAGTGATTCTTCGATATTGATTTCTTCCTAATCTTATGTAAACACACTTTGCAGGAGCCCTTCTGAAAGGCTTTTCCATTTAAAGTTCGAAATCATCCTCCGGTTCGCTGGGGATTAAGTACTCCATGAGTGTTGTCCGGACCAGAAATGGAGAAAACCACTCTGCGTCAAAGAAAGCGTTCATGGAACGATTCTCTTCAAAATTACAGATCAGCACATGCCTTTCTAGGCCGGCTCTTGCAGCGGCCTGTGCTGGTGTGAAGAGTGTGTTCCTCGTTGTCACAAAAAGAATGAGATCGGATTCCTGAAGATAGCCTTCCCGATACTTGTCGAATTTAGCTTGTAACTGAGGCCCGCTTTCTGTGCCTCGATCGGCCTCAAGAAAGCATCGCAAACTTACCTCGCTCGGTAACACTTCAAGTTTGAATGCGAAGTCTGCAATCCTGTGGAACTCCTCCTGCGGAATATTTTCACGCTTAATGACCTCTGGCTGCGACAAGGCGAGCCAAAGACGTATGTCATTGATCAGCAATCCGTGTTTTGAAACGCCGATCTCTTCGAATTTCACTGCCGCGCCATTATTCTTTCCTGGGATATAAATATCTCCTTCAAAAATTCCGTAGCTTTTCGGAATCCGGATGGACTGTAGTTCTCCCGCTGAAACGAGCTGTCGTAACCTTCGATTCACTGCCGTTTTTCCACGACTCGAGCAAGTGCACCAGTATGTATGAAGACTGCACCTGAACAAATAACGCTGTATCTGATCCCTGGAAACGAAGCCCAATCTTTTCACCGCATGAAGGATTGCCTGGTCTCTTTTGGTCATCCGTCTCATAGCTTTGCCTCCATTCCGGCAGTAGCAAACACTTTGCCAAGCGCCGACCGGGCGAACGATCCACGAGAAAATGAATTGATTTGCGGTATGAGCGTTCTGACCCGTCGAAAACTCTCTGAGCCAGGCGGAAATTGCTTCGACCCGCTAGTACTGAATTGCTGTTCCATCTCGTCGATCTTGCGCGTTTCTCGAACTTGGCACAGCTCTTGAAATACGATATTGCCTGGTACACCTATTGATGGAATAGATGATATGGAATCGAAGAACGCTTCCGTATCAGATGAGAACAAAGTGGCACAGGAGTCGAAAACTTTTCGGGCTAGGTCGAAATTTTTCCGACCCCGACCACAGAATTGCTGCTCCGCCTTCTCATTCATAGCTGTTTCCAAATTGGCACGGCCCTTGAAATAGGAATCTCTGAATGAAATCGAAGAACACTTCGTCATCGGATGAGAAAAGAGACATCGTTTCCGGTGTCGTTCCAGTTTCCGAGATTCTGGAGTATCTCAGGAACGACTATTACATGAGTAAGAAAGAAGCAGCGAAATACACCGGACTTTGCAGCGACACGCTCGATTATCATTCGTTAGTTATTGGAGACTTGAAAAGATACAAGCTCTCCGGAAAGGTTCTTTACAAGAAATCTGATCTGGATCGATTTGTGGAATCTTATCTTGATGTGACCGCCAAATTCGATCCGGATCAGCTGGCCGAAAAAGTGCTGCAAAAGCTCAAAAGAAAGATGGAGCGGGCGGGGTGAAGATGCGAGAGGCAAGTTGAATATAATGTGACTCATATTATGCCTGTTCCGATCCCAACGCCTGTCTATCGTTTTATTCATATTGATAATCTCGAGATCTGTCTGAAGCGTGGTGGAATTCATTCACCCAACGACAACCCGAAGAACGGTCTAAACTACAAAACGATTCACAACATCGAGATCCAAACTGAGCGACGAATTACGAGAATTCCATGTGGTCCTGGTGGAGTTATCCATGACTATGTCGCTTTCTATTTCGGTTACTTGTCGCCGATGCTTCTGCAACTCAAAACCGGAAGGGTAGAAGGTTATTCCGAGGGACAGGAACCCTTAATATATCTGGTTTCATCGGTTCAGAGGATTCAAGGCTCGGGAACTCAGTTTGTGTTCTCTGATGGGCACGGCATTGCAGCCTATACCGATTGGTATGATGACTTGAAGTTTCTCGACAGAATCGATTGGTCAATGGTGTATCAAAGATACTGGAAAGATACTGTTGACGACATGGACCGACAGCGCCGAAAACAGGCAGAATTCCTGGCACATCGATTCTGCGACTGGACTTTGATCGAAGAGATTGGCGTCATGAACGATCGAACAAAAAGATTGGTCGAAGATGTGCTTCGGATGTAATTTAGTTTTTTCCTTTCGCTCGTATTTTTCGAATTAAATTATCCCTGTTTGTGCATTGTTTTGCTTTTTTAACGATTTGTTTGATTCTGATAGTG
>JAKEFK010000066.1 GCA_022616075.1 bacterium | reverse complement strand
CCGGCCGTTGTGGTTTTCGAACACGCTTTTCACGGACGAACCCTTCTGACGATGAGCCTTACCAGCAAAGTAAAGCCATACAAATTCGGTTTTGGTCCGTTTGCTTCCGAAGTTTACAGGCTCCCCTATCCATACTCTTACCGTCAAAACATTTCCGAACAGATACAAAATCTTGAGGAGTTCTTCAACAGTCATATTGCTGCGGAAAACGTTGCCTGCGTGGTACTGGAGCTTGTATTGGGAGAAGGTGGATTTGTTGTAGCGCCCAGAGAATATGTGGATGCGCTTGCCGGGATTTGTCGAAAAAACAATATTCTGCTCATCATTGATGAGATACAAACGGGGTTCTGCCGCACCGGCAAAATGTTTGCGTGCGAACATTACGGCGTTGAACCGGATTTGATCGTCCTGGCAAAATCAATGGCCGGTGGGCTGCCGCTGAGTTCGGTAACCGGCCGAAGCGAAATCATGGACAGCGCGCAGATTGGGGGTCTTGGTGGAACCTTCTCGGGAAATCCCGTGAGCTGCGCGGCTGCATTGGCTGCGATTCAGTTCATGGAAAAAGAAGTTCTACCGGAACGCGCAAACAAAATCGGAGAAGTTGTTCGCAAGAGATTTGAGCAATTATATGAGCGACACTCCGCCATTGGAGAGGTTCGAGGCCTCGGCGCGATGATGGCTCTCGAAATTGTCAAAGACCGGAAGACGAAAGAACCTGACAAAGAGAAGGTTCAAGAAGTAACGACTCGCTGTTATCAAAACGGTTTGATTCTTTTATCGGCAGGAACGCACGGAAATTGTCTGCGCACCCTCATGCCGCTCGTCATCACAGATGAACAACTAGATGAAGGATTGGATGTGATCGATCATGCTTTTTAGAAAAAGCTTACCTCCATTCTGGGCCGGTGATTTGTAAAGGGCCTTCCTTTTACAAAACACTCGGCGCAAAAATGCGCCACTAACCTGAATGGAGAAAGATCATGAACGAAAAAGAAGTCCTTTTAGAATCCCAGAAATGGTTAAACATCATTTCGAATGGAAACCTCTCCGATAAAGAGAAAGAACAGATCATCAGCGAAACCATCGAGAATTTTTCCTTCTACTACAATCGTGGCTATCTGGATTACCGGAAATCTGTCATTGAGATGCGCGAACAGCCGGCGCTGGAGTGGATGGGGCAAGGTTGCCACTTTGAAGACATCATGGGGCGCAAGTTCATCGATTGTCTTGGTGGTTATGGAATTTACAGCGCGGGCATACGGCATCCGAAAATCCTGAAAGCTGTGGCTGATCAGCTGCAACGGATGCCCCTGTCCAGTCAGGAATTGCTGGATCCTTTGCGCGGAGCGCTGGCTAAATTGCTTGGAGAAGTTGCTCCGGGCGATCTGCAGTACTGCTTTTTCATCAACAATGGAACAGATGCGGTAGAAGGGGCGTTAAAACTCGCTCGCGTGGCAACCCAGCGCACGAACTTCATCAGCTCTCTGCGCGGATTTCACGGCAAGAGCTGCGGAGCCCTGAGCTTGATGGGCAAATGGGAGTATCGCGAGCCGTTCCTACCTTTGCTGCCTGGAATTCATTTCGTGGAATTCGGCGATGCCGAGGCAGTAGAAGATGAATTGTATAAGGCAGATCAGACAGGCAAAGGAATTGCCGCTGTTATTATGGAACCGATCCAGGGGGAGGCAGGCGCGATCGTCCCTCCCGATGATTTTTGGCCGCGCATCCGAAAAGCGTGCGATGAATACGGTGCTCTTTTGATTGCGGATGAAGTGCAAACAGGAATGGGGCGCACGGGAAAAATGTTCGGCGTCGAGCACTGGGATACGGTTCCGGACATTCTGTGCATGGGGAAAGCTCTTGGTGGCGGTGTGATGCCGTTGAGCGCTTTCATTTCAAAACCAAAAATCTGGCAGGTGCTGGAGGATAATCCCTTCATTCATACCTCCACGTTTGGAGGAAATCCACTTGCATGCGCAGCAGGCATCGCGGCTGTGAATGTCACGCTCGAAGAAGACTTGCCCGGCCAGGCACACCGCAAAGGAAAGTACTTGCTTGGCGAGCTGATCGCTTTGCAGGTGCGATACGATCGACTCATCACACAGGCGAGTGGAAGGGGATTACTGCTCGGCATGGAATTCCCGAACACCGAAATCGGCTACAAGGTTGTTTCCGGCCTGTTTAAACGGAACGTCCTGGTGGCGGGGACGCTCACAAACTCAAGAGTCGTTCGCTTTGAACCCGCGTTGAACATTGGCGAACCACTGATGGACGAGATTCTGGACCGTTTGGAAGAAACGTTAAAGGAAATCGACCGCACTGTAGACAAGATTGAGCCTGAAGAAGATTGATGTAGCGCGAACGTCTCGTCTGCGACTGTGCATACGGGACATCCACGCTACATTGCTATGAGAGTTCTGATACTTGGCGCCGCGGGCGCGATGGCTTCCGTTGTAATCCGTGATCTCCTGGAGTTTGTTCCTGATGTTCGCATCACCGCAGCGGATCTGAAGGAACCGAATTTTCAGAACGGCCGCATCAGAACAACTACAATTGATGTGCGCGACATCACTTCTACTAACCAATTAGTAGCCGGTCATGATGTGGTGCTCAATTGCGTCAATTACTACTTCAACGTTCCCATCATGCAGGCTTCGCTTCAGGCGCACGTGCCCTATTCCGATCTGGGTGGCCTGTATCACGGCTCGCTGAAACAGTTTGGCCTGGACGATTCCTTTCGGAGAGAACGAGTGACGGCAGTTCTCGGCATGGGTTCCACTCCCGGTATCACCAATGTTATGGCTGGAGTCCTTGCAGGAAAATGGGACGAAATCCATGAATTGCACGTGCGTATCGGCTGTTTCGACGCCTCGGCCGCCGGCCCTTTACCGGTACCTTATGCCCTGGATACTGTGCTGGATGAGTTTGCACTCGAACCGATGGTGTTTACAGCCGGCAAGGCTGTTGCCGTTCCTCCTATGAGTGGGGAGGAGACCATCCATTTTCCCGCTCCAGTGGGAAAAATGCAGGCGATTTACACGCTCCATTCGGAAGTCGCCATGTTCCCGCGTTCGTTTCCTTCGCTTCGCGAAGCCAGCTTTAAAGTTGCTTTCCCCGAAGATTTCACCAACAAGATCCGTTTCCTGGTAGAACTTGGATTTGCATCGCGCGAGAAAATTCTGCGCGATGTGTCACCACGGGAATTGTTGATCGCGTTAACTGCAAAACAACCGGCGCCTGATGCTGAGCCAAAAGATTGTGATGTGATTCGTGTCCATGCTAAGGGCCTAAAAAATGGCAAGCCTGTGACAGGAATGGCGGAATCGATTATCCTGCCGCATCCCGAATGGAAAATCGCAGCCGGCTCACTGGATACAGGAGTTCCTTTGTCGATTGTCGGTCAGATGCTGGCAAAGCGTGAAATCAACGCACCCGGAGTATTGTGTCCGGAAATCGCTGTACCGGCGGATAGATTTCTAAGCGAGCTTGCCCGCCGCGGGATTAATGTTCGATTCGAAATGCGTTGACTCTTCAATTCCCTCGTGACATCATAAGCCACAAGCGGACTTCTACAGGAGGAAACATGCTGCATTCTCGGCTCATCACGGTCGGTCGTGCAATTCTGTTTTTGCTCATCTTTGTTGCTCTAGTGCTCAATGCGCCGCGAAACGAATCCGGGGAAGGAGAAAGGAAAAAAGTCTGGAGCGGCAAATCTTATAAAGCGCAGACAGTCGTTGCCGCTATGCCTTCAGCTGCCGCAGCGCCCGGCTTTGATTCAGAACGGGTTTGGAGTGGCGAAGACGATTGGGAGCCCGCTGTGGCTGCTGATCCAAGCTCCAATTTCGTTTATCAATTGACGACGCGATATTCCGGTCCGGCAGCTTGCAATGGCTGCCCATTTCCGGTGATTGTTTTCCGGAGCTCGAGCAATAATGGTGTGAGCTGGGGTGCGGACAAATTTCTTGCGATAACAAAGAAAGCGCAGAATGATCCTCAAATTGAAGTCGCCACTGATGGAGCTATTTTTGTCCTCTGGTTGGACGCCTTCAATCCCGGCGTTAAGTTTACGAAATCCACAAATCGTGGAGCAAACTGGTCCACTCCTTTCGCGTTCACAGGAAAAAACAAAAAGCCGAACTGGTCCGACCGGCCGATCCTGGCAATCTCCCGCGATGGCCGGGATGTATACGCGGCGTTCAATTCCAGCGACAGCTATGTCGCAAGCTCTCATAATTTTGGCCAGACATGGTCTGCGAATGTCAAGACAAGCAGTGACACGCGTTACTGGTTTCACAGCGCCGGCGCGGTGGCTCCGAACGGCACGGTATATTTTGCGACAGCCGATTACAGCCAGGATTATACAGGCGACACGCATATCGGCATTTTGCGATCCACGAATGGTGGCGCCTCTTGGACACATGTCCAGGTTGATACTTCGCGCGAAATGCCGGACTGCTCCTGGGCAGACGGCTGTTATTTTGGTTTTCTCGGACCATCGGCAGGCATTGCGGTGGATAGCACCGGACGAGTCGTGCTCGCCTACAACGCAGGAAACAGTGTGGGCGGCGCGCAGCGAATGTACACACGCTATTCTACGGATGACGGAAATACATGGGGCGCAAGACAGGAAGTCTCTGATCCCGGCGCATCCGTCAACAATGGATTCCCCGCGCTTTCAGCAGGCAACTCAGCGGGAGATTTTCGGTTGATCTGGCAAGATGACCGAAACGGCGCAACCACATCCTGGAATTCGTGGTATCGCAGAAGCACTAACGGCGGCGCTACATGGAGCTCGGCAATCCGCTTGTCGGACCTCGCCACCGGTGCTCCGTATAAGACCGCCAACGGATACAAATTTCCATACGGAGACTATCTGGAAATCGCTGTGGATGCTGCCGGCCGCAATCACTTCGTCTGGGGCGAGGGAGACAGCTACACAGGTCCCGGCGGTACCTGGTATACCAGAGGCCAGTAATCAAAGTAGCGCAGGCGTCTCGCCTGCAAGTTAAATGAGTTCTATTTGTGCACGATGTCCCGCCGCACCCGCGAGCTTTTTATCTCGCGTAATCAGTTGTGTCTCCAGCAACTCCGCAAGCACAACGTACGCTGCATCATAGGCAGTCATGTTGGATCGCAGTTCCCAAATGCGGTCCAAAAACAAATCATGAGGATAGCGTCGAATCGGAATGTCTAAAAAATCTGACAGCGCTTCACGAGCGCGATCGGAAGACATATCCCTGGAACCTACGTAACGGCGAAGTACCTGCACAACCTCCAGATCCAAAAGGTGAGGCGCATGCAAAGTCTCCCTTTGACTGAACAGACGCTTTTGAATTTCTATCGAAGAGGGTGTGGAGAGCAGCAATTCCAGAATCACAGAAGCATCAACGACCACCATCACCGGTCCCGTTCACGGCGAACGGCTTCGGCCGGAGAAACGCCGGGCTGGACCGGCCTTCTTTCATTCAAGCGTTCTTTCAACTCATCATAAGTCGGGTAATCCGTAAGTCGTCTGAGTTCCAGTAGTAAATAGTCCGAAAGTGACATGCCCGATAAAGCTGCGCGTGCTTTTAGCTTGCGATGCAGCGTTTCCGGTACATTTCGTAGCTGAACCATTCTTGACATGCATTTAGCATACGAAACATGTGCAAAACATGCAACCAAGCGAAAAAGTGATTTTCGGACGTAGGCGAGACGCCTGCGCTACTTTGTTAACGTGAACCATTTTGAACGGGACGTCAGTGTCTTTTGCTTTTCTTCCTTACCACCAAGAGCCTTCCACCGGCGGACGGTGCGAAACAAAATGGGTGGCCATCTGCCTTCCTTTAACGGCAACCACTCGATCGCTTGCCGAGGGCCTTGGAGCCTTGTATCCGTTCCTCGGGAGTCCAGCAACGGCGCTGGAACAAAAACGAGTTGATGATCCTTGATCAGCATATGCATCTGTCCCAATCGGTTGATCAAAAGCGTACTCAGTCGCGCCTGAATTGCGCTCGACGCAAAGTAGGGCACTATCTGCGGGAAAAGCGATGGAAGCAATCCCCGTGAAACCACCGGTGGAACCAGAAAATCGTTTCGAGACAACATTTCATGGAGAATCGATTCATTCGGTTTTTCCTTTATTTGACTGAGCTGAGCACCGAATTCAAATGCCCAGCGATCATATTTCGCAATCGGCCAGCAATCAAAAGCCGGAATATATAACTGCTTTTGTTCGGATGTTTGTTTGATCATCGGAACCAGAAGACTCATCACTTTCGACAGATCGTCATATTTTTTCTTTTCAAAGAGCGCATAGGGCTCGACTCGCCAGAAGGGCAACCATGCTTTCGGCCCCCGGTGATGTTTCGGCCACCAGGGTAAATTCTCCGGAGGCAACGTCGCATAAGGCACAACTCGAAGTCCCCCTTCATCCACTTCCAGAACTCGCGTGCAGTTGTCGCAGATTTGATAGATGCCTTTCTTGAGTTTTACGTCCCAGCCGCAGTTCGGGCATCGAAAAGGAATCACCTGAATATTGCACGTCCTTACGGAGTGCAGATCCAGCTTTTTCCATCCCCCACGGGTGAGGTTGCTCACCTCCAGCGAGGTCGGTGTCCCCGCGATGGTTCCAAATTGACCATCGATCAAAAACCACTCATTGCCTTGTGGAGTTTGAGCATTCAAAAAATAATAGGGACGGTAAACCCACCAGCGGTGCGATTCGATTGCCTTCCCCTGAAAACAGATCGGCTGAATTTCCGATTCAAATATTTTCCTCTGGCTCGTCCACTGCCGCGTGAGTTTCTCGATCTCTTTGGTGATGGCGCCGGTCGCGAGAAATGTACCCTTCCATTTCTCTGAAGAAAGTGGTTTCAACCGCTGTTTCGAGATTTGCAATCCTTTGTCCCGAAAATTCCATTCCTCAGTGTAGCCAGGCAAGATTTCTTCTGATAAGAAAAAGAGGGATTGAAAAACTTTATGCTCTCCTGTGATTCGTCCCAACACATGAAAACTCAAGAGACTGCAAATCAGCTGATACGGAACATAGACCGGGAAAGACTTTAACAGCCGGAACAGATGAATTCGTTCCCGCTTGATTTCATAGATATCCGTATCGGTAAACCCTGCCCCCAGGTCAAAATAGATCTCCGGATCGTAATCGCCCTTGCCCGGTCTCATGTTTCCTCTGCGGCGGCTCGCCTCGCGCATCGCATCGTACATCGCGACCACTTCAATCAGATCCGCTTCTTTGTGGATGGTCGTTTCTGCAACCAGATAATCGGGCTCTCCTTCCGGATTAGGCCAGGACAGAACAGAGCCGCAGTAGGTGCACTGATTCAATGTTTGCAGCAGATCCCATTGGGATACGCCACCACAATGCGGGCACGAAATCTCCACCTGCGGCTGGTCGCTTTCCTGTTTCGGCTTTGGTTTCATCTTCACAGCTGCAGACCGAAACCAAATAAAGCATGCAGGGCAATATTCGGAGCGCTGACTTTCATTTCGTTGATTGTAAAGTGCGCGCGCGCTGCGGTGAACTTTCCTTCTGCGCTGAGAAACAATCTTTCGGAAATAGGAAACTTTTTTTGCACGGATGCTTGAAACGCAGGTCCCGTCAAATTGTAACCGGGCTCAAAGAAGTTCTCACGGAATCGTATTTCCGGATGCGCCAGAACTGCGCCTGCACCCACGCGAATAATGAAATCGTCAATTCGCCGGGCGTAATTCAAAAGGATAAGATTGTAGCCATGCGAAATCGAAAAGGCCTGGACCTCGCCTTCCGGGTTCTTCAGATAGATCTTCTGATGAATCAACTCAACATCCCAAGTGGCTGAACCAACCCGGACCGAATAGTAAAGTGGCCGTTCAAAGGACCTCGTTTCATAATCGGCGTCGGTGGCGAGAGCATCTATTTTTAGCTCCGTTGAAAAATTATGAACGAAGCCGACACTTCCTTCGACGTGCCATCCGGCAATTGCAACACTGCAATTCATGAACAGAACAAAAAGTAACGTGCTCTGTCGAATCATCTAGCTATACTATACGATGATGTTCATTCGTGTCCGTACCATATTTTATCTGCTCTGTTGTGTGCTCCCCTCTGCAGGCATCGCGGCTTCGCAATCCGATGTCGTCTTGATTACGATCGACACTCTGCGGGCGGACCGCGTGGGTTGCTACGGATATACCAAAGCAGAAACGCCGGCAATGGACCGGCTGGCCAAAGAAGGAATCCTTTTCAAAAATGCGATCTCCCATGTGCCTTTGACGCGCCCCTCGCACACAAGCATGTTTACCGGCCTCTATCCGTTTGAGCACAACGTTCACGATAACGTTGCGCCCTCTCTCGATCCTAAAATTCCGGTACTGGCGGAACTCCTTCGGAACAACGGGTATGCCACGGGAGCATTTGTCGCTTCCTTTGTTGTGAATTCGCAATCCGGATTGCAGCGCGGGTTCGATCTCTTCGCCGATAAGTTTGATGCGCAAAAACAGCCAGGACAATTCGCGCTCAATCTTGAGAAAACGGGCAGTGAGATTTACGACGAATTTGCCGATTGGCAATCCGGCGTAAAATCAAAACCCTACTTCGCATGGATTCATCTCTACGATCCGCACTTCCCTTACGAGCCACCGGATCCTTATGCAAACCGTTTCTCCGGACGACCGTACGATGGCGAAGTGGCTTATTCCGATTCGATCGTCGGTAAGATACTCAAACTGCTTCGCCCGAATACGTTGCTGATTGTGACATCAGATCACGGAGAAAGCCTGGGAGACCACGGTGAAAATGCGCACTCCTTTTTTATTTACGATTCGACGCTGCACGTTCCACTCTTGATTCGATGGCCCGGTAAGTTGCCGGCAGCGAAACAGATAGAATTCCAGACCAGACTCGTTGATCTTTTTCCAACCATTCTCGATCTCCTCAACATTCCAGCGCCGAAAAAAATCTCGGGGACTTCTTTAAAACCGTGGCTCTCCACAAACGCTACACCAGAGCCGGATCTTTATTCTTATTGTGAAACATTCACGCCCTGGCTGCATTTTGGCTGGAGCCGCCTTCTTGGAATCCGGTCGTCGAAATGGAAATACATCGAAGCGCCCCGTCCGGAGTTATACGACCTTCAGCGGGATCCTTCCGAAGCGCGTAATCTTTACAGCAAAGATGCAACTCCAGTCCGCGACCTCCGAAAACGCCTTCACGATTCCGGAGCCCTCAAACCGGCACAGTCGACCGGATCGATGCAAGATCTCGATCCGGAAACGCTGGAAAAACTGGCAAGTCTCGGATATGCCGGCGTTCCAACCACGCAACAGGCTCCGGCGGGTAAAATTGAGGACCCGAAAGAAAAGATCGCCGATTTCCGACTGTTCAATCAGCTCATCCGCGAAGGAATCGAGGCCTTTCAAGCAGAACGTTACAGCATTGCTGCAGAAAAGTTCGAGACGCTTCGGAAACGAAACATTCCGAGCTTTGAAGTTCACTACTATCTGGGCCGGTCTTATCTACGATTAAAATCGTACGACAAAGCTCGTACGGAACTGGAACTGGCGCTGCGGAAGCTCCCCCACTTCCTGACAGCTTACAAGGACTTGTCTGAAGCATGGGAAGCGCAAGGGAAAGTACAGGAAGCAGAAAAGGCATTACTGGCAGGGCTGACAGTATCCCCGAATAGTCCTTTACTGGTTCAGCCCCTTGCTTGGTTTTATCAGAAACAAAAGAACTATCCCGCAGCGGAAAAAATCCTACTTCAGGAGCTGAAGGAACACCCGGACGATCTCGAATCGCGATTCCGGCTGGGTGCCATCTACAGGAACACTGGCCGCACGGATGCTGCCATGCAGCAGTTTCTTGAGATTGTTGCGAGGGATCCACAGGATTCAGAAGCGCATAATCAGCTCGGAATGCTCTATGGAGCCACAAACAGACTCAATGACTCGATCAAAGAATTTCAAAAGGCTGCAGGGCTCGCGCCTGGAAATGAGGCGTATCTCCGAAATCTGGAGCTGGCAAAATCAAAAATGAGCGCAACAGGCCTACTGCGTTTTCAAATGATTCAAACGAAAACAAAAGCAGTCGCGGATGTAATTTACAAAAAGCTTCAAAAAGGAGAAAAATGGGAAGTTCTGGCGCAAAACTATTCCATTCATCCTTCCGCGCGCTCCCAACAACCGGTTCTGGAATTGAGTCCCTCTGAAATTGACCCGGCAATCGCCAAAACTCTGTCTGTTTTGAAGGCGGGACAGTTTAGCGCCCCCATCCAAACTCCCGGAGGTTTTTTTCTTCTCTTGCGCGTTTCTTGAGCAAAGTAGCGCGGACGTCTCGTCTGTGTCGCGAGAACGTCTCGTCCACTTACTTTTGCAGGCGGGACGCCCGCACTACTTTGTTGATGACTTCGTTGCCGTCACGAAATGTGCTGGTATCGCAAAAGTGACGCGGCCCTCGGCTGTAACGTAAGTGCGGAGAACATGCTCAGCTTCTTGCAAAGTGCGACCAATTTCATCTTCGGTCAGGAACACTCCCATCACTGGTAGCCATCCCCTGAGGTCGGCTTCAACCATCACTCGAATGCCGGGAAACTGGGCTGTGCCCTGATGAGTTGTGATATTCAGTGAAGTAGCGCCAGCATCCTTAAACAGCGCTGCAAGATTTTGCCGATCTCCAAGAACGAATGGAGCACGTAAGGCATCAGCCGCCCGCGTGCCAGCGCACCGTTCAAGAAGCGTCACCACGGCGGCATACGCTGGTATATTGTCGAGCGCGTCCCAAACCACGACGACCAAACGGCCTCCCGGAACGAGCACGCGGAGCATTTCCTGGATTGCCTGGGGGCGGTCCATGAAAAACATCAACCCAAATTGGCTGACCACTACTTCGAAAGACTGATCCGGGAAGGGCATCGATTCGGCCGCACCTTGCCGCCAGTCGACCGCAGGCGCAAGATCTTTGGCCACCGCCAACATTCCAGGTGTGGGATCCAGCCCGGCGACGTATCCGGCTGGTCCTGTTCGCGATGCGACTTCCCGCGCTAACACTCCCGTGCCGCATGCTACGTCCAACACTCGTTGACCAGGTTGGATTTGCGCCATGTTTACGACCATCGGCGCCCATTGACCAAAGAGGGCTGGGACCATTAGGGTCTCATACGCTTTCGCGCCATCGATTTGAGCTTGCAACGTAGGTTCACTCATAACAACCTCACAAGAATCATATGCGCGATTTAATCGCGTCCATTGCCTCAGCCGATGTCTGTACGGGGATAATCTCAAAATCTACAAGATCTGTCCAGTTGCTTATCCATTGATCCAGAAGCTTCTCATCTTCCGTTTTCATGAGTTGAAAACATCGAGTGAAATGAAAATCTACCCAACTAGAAACATACTCCAGCCCCTGGGGCATCAGTCGGCCCTGATCCTTCGCCCGACGGTAAACGTCGATGGCGCCTGGTGTTTTAAATCGTTCGATAATCATGTAGAGCAAACGTTTCTTTCTCTCCTTGATAACTATCGATGAGTATATAATAAGTGCCCGCGCAGAGAGTATGAGCAAGGAACAAAAAAAGGACCTTTTAAAGTTTCTGAAACCATTTGACAAGGACATTCAAGAAATCTCCTTGTGGCTACGCGAATTTGTTTGGGATCTGTATCCCCATGCAAATGAACTTATCTATGACAATTACAACGCTCTTGCATTTGGATGGTCGCCGACGGACAGGGTTGGACACACATTTTGTTCCGTTGCTGTTGGTAGAAGCAGCAACAATGTTCATTTTGGTTTTTACTGGGGCTCAGAAATTGCTGATCCCGACAAACTACTGTTGGGACAGGGCAATCAGTACCGGTACATCCTGGTCAAAAACCAAAAGGATTTCCCAAAGACATACATCAAGAAACTCATAAAAGAGGCATACAGCAATTCACTAGCAAAAGTGAAAGACAAAAGTCAGTTGATGCAGGGCGCAACAATTACAAAGTCCATTTCACCCGTGAAGAGAAAGTCAAAAAAGAGCAGGTAGCGCTGCAGCGGTCAAAAATCGATCTTACGAACGCGGATACCCCGTTTTTTCATTTGTCGATCCACAGCATCACGGATGTCTTCCCGCAAATTTTTGGCGTGATGCATTTTGATGAGATCACCCGCGGAGAGTGTAGGAATCTTATCCATAATGTATTGCGGTGGAGTTTTGGGATTTGTCAGTATCCCCTGACGAATCGCATCCGTACCCATCCACTCTTTGTGTTGAATAATCGTCAAAATCGTGGGAATTGCGGACATTGGATTCTTCGCAAGGAATGCAAGCTCCGGTTCGGTTAATCGAGGATTGCGCAAAAGGAATTCCTGGATCTTTGGATTCGTATCTTGCATCAGCACGCGCCGCTCTGCAAGATTCGCCCTCATCGCAAGCATCGATTTTTCGGTAACTGTCATGGCGCGGATCTGTTCCGCAACGGTTTTTGCAAGCTCCCGTTTTTCCTCTGAAGATTCGGCCGGCTCCTGCGACGGCGGCGGTGCTTCTGCCTTTTCCGTCTTTTCCATTATGATCGCGCGGGACTCATCCCCTTCATTGACAATTTTCAGTGGTTTGATTCGCCGCGACCGGAGGCTGCCGGTTGCCGTCGCCCGAAAGACCGCGTCTTTTGGAATTCTCGACTCTGGAATCAGAAACTCTCCTTCCTGATCTGTTTGCTGCAGAAAATTCTCAAATTCCTCCTCGCTGGAAAACTCGAGAATATACTCCTGCTGTTTTTCCCCTCGCAAAACCTTCATATTTTCACCGCAGAGACTGTGATCATAACCTGCGCCGCTCTTAATCGGAAGTCCTAAAACATAGAAAAGTGCGCCAATCTACAAGCTTTTACACGGTAACCTGTTTTGGGTCTTTAATGAGGCTAATCTAGGGGACTTTATACGCTTACTTTCTGAGGCTTGAACTTTTTCCGCTGTCCCCATGTGACACACCAGCAATATTGTTGCAAGGAGGTTGTCATGAAGAAGAAACGGTTTCAGGCATTGGCGTTAGTTCTCATGTTTGCGTTTTCGTTTCAGGTTTTTGCAGCCCTAGCCCCGGAATTGTCACGGAAGCTATTGACGAGTGCAAATCCGGTAGATCAATTTGCGCTGGTGATTGCCGCGTTTGGCCAGCAGATAACGGATTTTACAAGAATTTCGGGTATCCGTCTAACTCCGCAGCAAATCACAGCATTACAAACGACGGCTACGGATGTAAAGAGGCGCCTTCCTGATGCGAAACGTGCAGTGGAACAAGCGCTAGCAGCGATCGCGGGAGAAAGTGTCGATTCAGCCGCATTCGACTCTGCAATCGATCCAGGACCTTTTTTCAACCCTTCGATTGCGCGACTCGGCGGAGAAAACGCTGTGTTGAAGAATTTTCTCGCGCAAATCTCTCAACTGGAAAAGGAGATTGATAACACAGTCGCTAATTTGTCCGGAACGCCGGGTGCCACTCCCAGAAGCACGGTTCAGCAGTGCAATGCGATTCTTGTCAATGCAACACTTGGCTCAGCGTCCGGTTGCACGATTTGCGTCGCTAATGCCCAAAAGGCTTTCGCTGCTCTTAACTGCGGATCGGCCCGGTAAACAGCATCTCACACACAGGGGGGAAGTATTCGGGATCATGAGCCAAGTGAGTAACATTACCTGGAACACTTGAAGATTCGGCCGGGCCTTCTGGAATGTTAAAGAAAACTAACTGATGATGCTGCCAATTTGCAACAATTCGGTTCGTCCCGTTTGCCGAATCGTAGCATTATCAATATTCACGGCGCACAGAGTACCGCACATCGTGCAAACTGAGGATTCATAATCCTCACTGTCTTTACGCATCTGCCTGGCTTTGTCTCCATACAGAGCCAACCTGTACATCCCTTCCCAATCCAAAAGTTTTCTAGCACGTGACATTTCAAAATTGCGTTCCCGAGCGCCATTCACTCCTTTCGAAATGTCTCCACAGGATGCCGCAATCTTAAAGGCTATGATTCCGTCCCGAACATCCTCTATTGTTGGCAAACGCAGGTGTTCCGCCGGAGTCACATAGCAGAGCATGTCCGCACCGGAAGCCGACGCAACCGCGCCTCCAATAGCTCCGACGATGTGGTCATAGCCTGCGCCAATATCGATGGGAAGCGGACCCAAAACATAGAAAGGCGCACCGCTACAAAGCTTCTTTTCAATCCTCATGTTTTCCGCAATTTGATCGAGTGGAACATGTCCAGGACCCTCAATCATAGCCTGCACACCCGCTTGATGCGCTCGCCTCTGCAACTGTCCGATGATGATGAGTTCTTGTAGTTGAGGCCGATCGGTTGCATCTTCGATCGCTCCCGGACGAAGACCGTCCCCCAGACTCAGCGTCATGTCGTACTTCAGGCATATTTCCAGCAACCGGTCAAACTGTTCATAAAGCGGATTCTCCTGTTGATTAAATCGAATCCAATGCGCATGAATCGATCCACCGCGGCTCACAATTCCTTCGACACGCGGGCAATCTTCCAGACGCGAAACGGATTCGCGCGTGACGCCACAATGCACGGTGATGTAATCTACGCCCTGCTGACCCTGCTTTTCGATTTCTGCGAACAGCTCATCGGGGGTCCACTTGATGATGCTGGCACCGCGTGCCACTGCATAAATAGGAACCGTACCCAACATCAGTGGAGAGTTTTGAATCATTTGAATTCGCATCTCATCCAGATGATCACCGGTGCTTAAGTCCATCACCGCGTCAGCCAGAGTATCCACCACAACTTGCAGCTTCTTGAGCTCCTCCGCATCATCCTGATGATCGGATGAGTGACCGATGTTCGCATTCACTTTCGTCTTCAAGCCTTTGCCAATACCGCGCGGACGGAAATGATGGTTGATGTTTTTAGGGATTACGATCGTTCCGGCCGACACACCATCACGAACGAATTCCGGCTGCAGGCCTTCATCCTCGGCCACCATTCTCATTTCATCGGTAATGATTCCTTCTTTTGCTTTTGTCAGTTGCGTTGGCATACTAACCTCCAATTGCGTACATGGCGCGCGCCGGCTGTTCAAAATCCGGATCGTTGATTTTGTGCCCCGCCCATTTATGATAAACCGCATTTCGAATGAGATCTTTGATTTCGTTATCCGGAACTCCACGACGTAATGGCCCTAAAAGATCCGTTTCCTGTAGAGCAAAAAGACAATTCCGGAACTTTCCATCAGCAGTGAGTCTGATGCGGGAGCAATCAGCGCAAAAAGGTTTCGTCACAGAGGGAATCACACCGAATTCTCCGGAACGATCGGAATACTCGAAAAGCATTGCCGGCGCTGGTTTGGAATGAGATTGGTGTACAACAGATTTCTCCTGCTTAACACGCTCCAGAATTTCAGCTTCGGTCAAAACATTTTCGCGTTTCCAGTTATGATCTCCATCCAGCGGCATGAATTCGATAAAACGGATCTGCAGTTTTTGTTCCGCGCCCCATTCTAGAAAGTCCAGGATTTCATCATCATTGAAACCACGAATCGGAACGCAATTCACTTTTATCGGATCGAAGCCGGCAGCTTTTGCTTCTGCTATCCCCTCCATAACGCGATGGAAAGAGTTGCTTCTCGTAATTTTTTCGAAGCGATCCGGCCTGAGTGAGTCTAGACTGACGTTCAACCGTTGAATCCCTGCGGCTTTTAATGCTCGCGCGTATTCCTTGAGATAGAAACCGTTGGTGGTGATTGAAATTTCCTGGATCCCTTCAATTTTATTGAGTCTCTCGGCCAGCAGAGGCAGATCCCGTCTGACAAGGGGCTCGCCACCGGTCAAACGCAGTTTCGTGACGCCTTCTCGTGCAAAAAGAGTGACCAGATGCTCCAGCTCTTCAAAAGTGAGAATTTGCGGTTTGGGAAGCCACTGAACTTCAGCAGGCATGCAATAGACGCACCGGTAATTACATCGATCCGTCACACTGATTCGTAAATCAGTCGCCTGTCTACCGAACTTGTCTATCAACATGATTCAATCAAATTTTTTGAACAGAAGCTTGCAAAGATCGCGAAGACTTAATATTCTTTATCCTTTGCGTCCTTCGCGTCCTTCTGTTCAAAATTCCTAAGTTCGTTCGTCCAACCAGGCCATTTGGATTGCTTCCAGAATCCCTTCATTGGATGCTTTTGGATCACCTTCGAAATCCTGAAGTTCCACTACCATTCGGTGCAAGTCGGTGAACCGTAACGTGAGTGGATCCAGATCCGGATATTTCTCCGCTAGTTGGATCGCTATTTCTTCAGAATCCTGCCAACCTATCTTCATTATTCATAACCGCCAAGACGCCAGGGCGCCAAGATCTTAAGTATATGTTATTTATGAGATGTCTTTTCCGCTTCCTCTTCTAATTCGTCCAGAGTCTTATCGCGCAGGGCATTAGCGATGGTTGTATCCATGATGCCCTGAGCCAGACGCAGCGTGGCTTGATCCAGCTGTTCAATTCTCTGGCGAATCAACGAATGATCGGACGACTTGTACGCCTCTTCCAACTCCGTTTTGGCTTTCAATGCATCCTCTTTTTCCTGCAAACTCAAGAATTCATCCGCCCGCCTCATCGCCTTGTTTGTGGCGCGGAGGACGAAATCCGCGTCATTTCGGGCATCGATGACCATTCGCGCCGCAAAATCGGACTCGGCTGATTCCAGCGAATCCAGCAGCATTTTCTCCACTTCCTCATCTGTAAGGCCATAGGTTGGCTTTACCTCGATCGATTGCAGTTTGCCCGTTCGCATGTCACGAGCGGAGACATTGAGAATGCCGTTTGCATCGATCATGAACATCACTTCAATCCGGGGCAAACCGGCAGGCATCGGGTCGATCCCTTTTAGCTCAAATCGCGCCAGGCTGCGATTATCCTTTGCAAGTTCCCGGTCTCCTTGCAACACATGGACATCGATGGCCGTTTGTCCATCCACAAATGTTGTGAAATATTCTGTTGCGGAAGTCGGAATGGTTGAATTTCGCTCGATCAGTTTTGCCATTCCTCCGCCGTAGGTTTCTATGCCCAGAGAGAGTGGAGTTACATCAAGCAACAACATTTCCTGGCTCGAAGTTCCGGCAAGGATATCCGCTTGAACTGCGGCACCAAGAGCCACCACCTCATCCGGATTAAGCTCGCAACGCGGAACGCGTTCGAATAATTTCTGAACGCTTCTCCGTACGACTGGCATCCGAGTGCTACCACCGACAAGAACGACTTCGTTGATTTCAGAAGGCTCAAGCCCCGCGTCCGCCATTGCCTTTTTGCAGGGACGCAGCGTGCGCTCAATGATATCGCTAATAAGCATTTCGAAATCTATGCGGGTCAGGGCAAATTCGAATGTTTGTTCACCTTTTTCACCCACAGGAATCCGGATAACGGTTTCTTCTTTATCTGAAAGTTCCACTTTTGCGCGTTCGGCCGCATCGCGAATCGTTTGGATCAAGTTGGTGTCCATTTCCTCCCGCCATCCGAATTTCCGGATCATATCGATCAGGAATTCTGAGAGCCGGTAATCAATGTCGTCTCCGCCCAGATGAGTGTCTCCGTTGGTCGCGAGAACCTGGAAAACGCCATCCTTCACTTTGAGAATGGAAATATCAAACGTGCCTCCCCCAAAATCGTAGATGGCAATCATACCTTCCGTGATCTTGTCCAGACCGTACGCGAGTGCGGCTGCAGTGGGCTCATTCAAGATCCGAAGAATCTCTAAACCGGCAAGTTTTCCAGCATCCTTTGTGGCCTGTCGTTGAGCATCATTAAAATAGGCGGGCACTGTGACAACTGCCTGCACTACGCTTCGTTTTAACTCTTTCTCGGCCAGAAACTTCAGCTCCTTCAGTATCATCGCGGAAATTTCGGGTGGCGTGTACTCCCGATTGTTGACCCGGATTTTGACGATTTCCTTGCCATGACCGCTGACTTCATATGGCAAAAGATGAAGCTCCTGTTGCAAATCATCAATCCCTTTTCCCATCAACCGTTTGACGGAATAAACGGTCCGCCGGGATTCAGTGAGCAGAAAACGTTTGGCTGCAGCGCCCACAAAAAGATTTTCCGGCTGAAATGACACAACAGACGGAACAAGTCCATTGCCATTCGGGCCCGGTATGATCACCGGCGCCCCTTCCTTTATATAAGCGACTAAGCTATTAGTAGTGCCCAGATCAATTCCTATTGCCAGCGGCCGGTCCGCTGCCGCCGAGCCAATTCCAATTTCAATCCCCATAAGAACTCCTTTAACAAAGTAGCGCGGGCCTCTGGCCGGCGACTCGCAGGCAGGACGCCCGCGCTACTTGAATCATTCAATCTCTCCCTAAAGTGTTATCAATTTGCCGTAAGAAGGACTGGATATAAGAACGATGGGACAGGATCTCCTTCATTTGTTCAATCAATTCCCTACCCGGTTTCTCATCATAGCGATCGAACTTTTCCTTCAGTTGCGCTTCCAGTTCGAGAACTTTGTCGCGCAATTCAGCCTCCGCATTTTGCACGGCTTTCAATGCGTCAGCAGGTGGATTTCCATCCGCTTCCCGGATGATATCCAGGTGGTCGTGCATTTCGAAGAACAGATCCGCCATTTCTGCCGGCACACTTGCCGACTTCTCTTCGATCGAACCCAATTCACGTTCCACAGCATACTTCGCGCGAGAAACAGGATTCTTCAAAATGCGGTAAGCATTATTAATTGCCGATGAATGATCGTGCGAAAACTGAATCTCTTCTGCACTCTTCCCTGCAAAACGATCCGGATGAAATCTCTTGCTCAATTCAAACAAGCGCTTTTCCAGATCCTGCAAATCGACGTTCAGGTGCTCTCTGCCATATCCAAGAACCTGGTATGGAGAACGATCTGGAACCGCAGGCAGGATCCTGCTGCAAAAAGGGCAAAACTCCGGCGTACCTTCAATCGCATGCAAACAATGTGGACAATTCATTTTTCACCGCACAGGACGCAGAGAACGCAGAGTAAGAATTAAGAATCTCTATTTTCTCTCTGCGTACTCTGCGATCTCTGCGGTTAAACAGAAAAGGAGGTGCCGCAGCCGCAAGTTTTTTTGGCGTTAGGATTCCGAAAAGCAAATCCTCCGTTGAGCGGATCGGTGGAGAATTCCAGAATGGTTCCTCGCAAATAAAGATAGCTCTTAAAATCAATGAATACCTTCACTCCATTGATTTCCGCAATCTTATCCCCTGCGCGAGTTTCGTTCTCGAAGTTGATGTCATAAGTCAGACCTGAACAACCTCCGCCTTTGACACCCATCCTCAAACCGTAATTCTGCAGATTCTTAGTCGCCAGAACGTGTTTGATTTGCGTGGCTGCAGTATCTGAAATCTGGATATCTATTTGAGCCATTCTACTTAAACCTTCTTCTTCTTATAATCGGCAATTGCCGCTCGAATTGCATCCTCTGCAAGCACCGAACAATGGATCTTAATCGGCGGAAGGGAGAGTTCCTGAACGATTTCCGTGTTCTTAATCTTCAGCGCCTCATCCACCGTCTTTCCTTTTACCCATTCCGTCACAAGACTCGAGCTTGCAATTGCGCTTCCACAACCAAACGTCTTGAACTTCGCATCCTCGATCACGCCGGTCCGGTCGTTGATTCGAATTTGAAGCTTCATGACGTCGCCGCATTCTGGAGCGCCGACAACACCTGTGCCCACAGCAGGATCACTTTTATCCATACTGCCGACGTTCCGGGGATTCTTATAATGGTCGATTACTTTATCTGTGTATGCCATTCTGCTTTCCTCCTATTCTCTCTGCCAGGAGACTTTCTTCAAGTCAATCCCTTCTTTAGCCATTTCGTATAAAGGCGACATTTCTCTTAACCGGTTCACGTTCGAAATCACTTTTCCCGAAACGTAATCAACTTCTTCCTCTGTGTTGAAGCGCCCTAGTCCAAAGCGAATCGACGTGTGCGCCAGATCCTCTCCGACACCAAGTGCTTTCAATACATAAGAAGGCTCCAGAGTTGCCGATGTGCAGGCAGAACCTGACGATACGGCAACATCATCGAGTCCCATCAAAAGCGATTCTCCTTCGACGTAGGCGAAACTGATGTTTAAATTATTCGGTAACCGCTCCGTTGGATGTCCGTTCAAATAAACTTCATCCAACTGCTTTTCAATATTGCTTCGCAGTTTATCCCTCAAGTATGCGAGCCGTGGATACTCTTCCGGCATCAAATTCTGAGCCAGCTCGCAAGCTTTTCCAAATCCAACAATGCCGGGAACATTTAAGGTTCCAGAACGCATTCCACGTTCATGGCCACCCCCATCCATTTGCGCAACCAGCCGAACGCGCGGATTTTTCTTGCGGACATACAAGGCTCCCACTCCCTTCGGCCCATACATTTTATGAGCGGAAAGGGACATCAAATCCACATTCAGATCAATGACGTCGACAGGAATTTTCCCCACTGCCTGGGTCGCATCGGAATGAAATAGAATGCCTTTTTCTTTTGCGATCTTTCCGATTTCTTTGATCTTCTGAAGTGTCCCAACTTCATTATTCGCATACATGATCGAAATCAGAATTGTTTTGTCTGTGATGGAATCCCTTAGCTGATCCAGATCTACCTGACCGTACTGATCTACCGCCATGTACGTTACGCGCTTGCCGGCCTTTTCCAGCCGCTTGCACGTATCCAGCACCGCCTTGTGTTCGGTGACACAGGTGATGATGTGATCCCCTTTTTCTGCGTACATTTCTGCAACGCCTTTGAGCGCCAGGTTGTTGGATTCGGTTGCGCCGCTTGTGAATACGATCTCTTTCGGATCCGCATGAATGAGCGAAGCAATCCGGTTGCGTCCCCGCTCCACAGCTTCTTCAGCTTTCCAACCGAAAGCATGATTGCGGCTGGCAGCATTCCCGAAATCTTCGCTAAAGCACGGAATCATTTCTTCCAGAACTCGCGGATCTACGGGAGTCGTAGAATGATAGTCCATGAAGATAGGAAATTTCATGATGTCTCTCCTCAAACCAAAACCTTATCTTTTGGCGGCTTTTCAAACTTCTGTTTTTTCATCTTTTTTACAATCATTTCACGATCAGCCTTCTTCATTCTTTGAATGAAGAGCACTCCATCCAGATGATCGATTTCATGATGGAGAGCTCTTGCCAGCAATCCCTCCCCTTCAATCTCCAGCTCCTTTCCATCAAGATTCAGCCCTTTCACTTTGACGATATTGGGGCGACTAACTTCCGCAAACAGACCCGGGAAGCTCAAACAGCCCTCCGGCCCTTTTTGTTCGCCGCTGGAACTTATGACCACCGGATTAATCAACACAATCTGCTGATCCCTGTCCGCTCCGCCGCTGCAATCGATAACGAGAATCCTCTGGTTCACTCCCACCTGCGGTGCAGAGAGTCCAACGCCACTCGTAAAGTACATGGTTTCGAACATATCTTTCACGAAACGACGTGTTTCCGGCATTACTTCATTCACGGGTTCCGAAAGTTTTTCCAACCGCGGATCGCCGTAATAAACGATATCTAAGATCGCCATCACTGAACTCCAATATTGAATTGATTGAATCCTTTCTGTTGCCGCTCTTTAAATTCCATTTCAGTGGCCAACTGCTCGATTGTCAGTTTTTCCAGCATTTCGTTCACCGTACGCTGAATATCACGCACATGATACAAGACAGCGCACTTCTTGAAACGATCGCAATTGTAGTCATCCAGGAGGCATTCCTGCATTAAGGATTCTCCCTGCATCACGTTCATAACTTCGCGCATCGTTGTTTTCTCTACGTGTTTCGCAAGCCGGTATCCTCCCTTCGAGCCCATATGAGACGCAAGATATCCGGCTTTGTGAAGTTGCTGCAAAACCTTTGAAAGATAACTCTCGGGCGCCTCCAAAAGTTGAGACAATGAGTGCAAATCGGCTACGTCACCATAGGGGCGACGATGAAAATAGATCAGTGTGTAAACGGCGTAAAGAGTTCCCTTTGTTACTTCCATTTGGATTCGACCCGCCGGTGGTTCTCGACGGTAAACTTAAAGTCGGACATCTAGAGTCCGAGATTGTTAATTTATCATTTCCGCCCAAAATGTCAATAGGATTCCAGGCCAGGGCGCCAATACGCCAAGAAAGGAAAAATTCCTGTTTATTGAGCTTGGCGACTTGGCGTCTTGGCGGTTAACCTGAAGAAGGTACGGATGGCGCGGTAAAGTTTTGGAGCAAAGTAGATGATGGCCACCAGAAAAGCCAGAACGATGCCGAGAGCTATGTAGGGGTGCTTGTAAACGAAGTACAGTCCACCGATAGCAATCGCGTCCTCTGCGAGGCTCAAACCGATGTTGCTGAAGGGCTCGGCCGGCGAGATCAGATTCGTGGAGATTCGCGTCCCGGCTTTTGCGGCATGCGACGTCAGGGCAATCGTGCCGCAGACGAGAGCCGCGATCACTTTCACTTCCACGTTTTGATCACCCAGAACGTGAAGCGCCAGAAAAACAGCGGCAAGGGGACGAATCACCGTGTGAATCGCATCCCAGATGTTGTCAATCCACGGAATTTTGTCTGCAAAAAATTCCACAAAATAGAGCAAGCCTGAGACGATCAGAACAGCGGGATGAGCCAGCGTTTCCAGAGACGCAAGCTCCGGAGTCAGAGTGATCCAGTGGAAGCGAATTGCAAGACCGGAAACAAAAACGACCGCATACACATTCAAGCCGGAAAAAAATCCTAGAGAGAAAAGTGTGGCTAGAGTTGGAAAGGAAGCGAGTGCGTTCATAAAAAGTAGCGCGGGCGTCCCGCCTGCAAGCTGCGCGGACGAAACGTCCGCGCTACTTTGCTTAGCAAATCAAAACTCATGGATTGATGCCAATTTCAGTGGCAACAGGTTTCAGCGCCTGCGCGACAAAAATGATGAGTTCATCCAGCTCCACACCAAGCTGTTCGGCGCCTTTGTAAATGTCTTCGCGGTGAACAGACCTGGCGAACGCTTTGTCCTTCAGTTTTTTGCGGACCGATTTCGGTTCAATCTCAGAAAGACTTTTTGACGGTTTCACCAGCGTGCAGGCCACAATAAAACCGGTCAGCTCATCGAGCGCAAAAATGGCCTTATCCATCAACGATCGTCTTTCATTGCCGACATAATCGGCGTGGCACTGGATCGCATAAACAATTTCCTCAGGAAAATTCCGCGCGCGCAAAATTTCAGAACCTTTTAACGGATGATCCGGCGCGTTTGGATACATTTCGTAATCAAAATCATGCAACAGTCCAACCAGGGAGAATTTTCGCGCATCATCGCCGTGCTTTTCCGCAAAAGCTTTCATCACAGCTTCCACACCATAAGCATGCTTTCGCAAGCTATCTGATTTTGTGTGTTCGTGAAGAATTTCAAGCGCCTGTTCGCGCGTCGGCAATGCTTCCATGGACTACAGTTCCTCCGGAATCAGTACCCATAGAATAACGTAAAACAAAATGCCGGGAAAAGCGGCCGAGAAAATCGAAATCAAAACGTAGGCAATCCTGACGAGAGTCGGATCCCAGCCGTACCTTTTCGCGATGCCGCCGCAAACGCCGCCCAGCATGCGGTCCGTTTTCGAACGTTGTAAAGTAGCTGTCATTCTATAAACCACCTCCTATAATAGTAACGAAAATTATGATGACAGTGTTCTGTGGGAGAAGTAGCACAGCCGTCCCGGCTGTGCACAGGCGAGACGCCCGCACTACTTTGATTACGAACTATAGCCGACTTGCAGCTCTGTCACCTTCTGGAAATGGTAGCCCATGATCGCGAGAGTGACGGCTTCGGAAAAGGCGGCGCGATTGGTGCGGTAAGCCTGGTACAGGAATTTCCAGTACTCTGTTCGATCCTGACTCTGAATGCCAAGCTTAACGATAGAATTCACGAAGGCAATCAGATCTGCCGCACTTATCTTTTGACGAATGCGCGGTTTGTAGTGAGATAGGAAATCCAGAACACGCTGGTAGTAAAGCTTGGATTCGTAGATCGTTGTAACAATTCTCTTGTAACCGTCCACCAGCTTCGAAGCATCCATTGTCGGAATAAAATTCAAATCCAGCAATGTATTGTTCCCGTTGCTCTCGGTTAGAAGACGTCCCTCTTTTAAAAGACGCCGCGTCAACTGCGTGCCGGGCAAAGCCGACAGGATACCCACCATCGATACGGGAATGGCCGCGTGTCTGATGAATTCAATGACTCGATTGAATACATCCGGCGGATCGGAATCGAACCCTACAATGAACCCGCTGAGAACTTCTAGACCGGCCTTCTGTATCTTTCTCACCGATTCCACCAGATCCATGGTTGTATTCTGTACTTTTTGAGTGAGCTTCAGGCTTTCTTGAACAGGAGTTTCGATGCCGAGAAATACTTTTCGGAAGCCAGCTTCCACCATTCCATCGATCATGTCGGTTTCGCGGGAAAGGTTTACGGAAGCTTCCGTGAAAAGGCTAAACGGATATTTGTGTTTCTTCTGCCAGTCAATCAAATGCGGCAAAAGTTTTCGAATAGCGGTCTTGTTACCGATAAAATTATCATCCACGATGAAGACGGAACCACGCCAGCCTTTCGAATAAAGCGTGTCAATTTCCGCTAAAAACTGATCGTTGGATTTTGTGCGCGCTTTGCGCCCGTAGATTTCGATAATGTCGCAAAACTCACAATTGAAGGGGCAACCTCGCGAGAATTGTAAAAGCATCGAGCTGTAATTCTTCAAACGCACGCAGTCAAAATTAGGAAGGGGCGTGGAATTTAACTCGGGTAAATGAGAGGAACGATAAATTTCTTTGGCGACGCCACTCTCAAAATCAGAAATGAACTGGGGCAAAAGCTGCTCGGCTTCCCCCACGATAATATGATCTACGGGATCCGTGTGGTTGGATTCGATTGCCCAGAGCGGCCCTCCTGCGACAATCTTTTTTCCCAGCGCTCTTGCGCGCCTGATTGTTTCCTGCGCAGAATCTTTCTGCACAATCATCGCGCTGATCATTACAAGATCTGCCCACTGCAAATCCTCATCTTGCAATTTGGATGTGTTTAGATCCGCAACCCGCTTGTTCCATTCTTTCGGCAACATCGGGTAAATCGTCATCACACCGAGCGGTGGATAAGATGCTTTTCTTCTTTGAAACGGCACAGCAAACCGGAAACTCCAGTAAGTCGGAGGATATTCCGGGTACACGAGTAATACATTCATCGATTAATGCCTCTCTGGGGGCTTTGATTATAACAGGTTTCTGGCCAAGTGGAACCCAAGTAATAATGAGGCTCGCGGCACTCATTTTCAAGGGGCCCGCTTTTATCGCAGAAATTTCGAAACCAGCGCGCGTTGGAGATCAGCCTGATTCCTGTGAAGGTTGCCGACCAAATCGAATGTGTTATGCACCTGTTTGAAGACTTGCTGCAAGGGATTCTTCTTTCCACCGAGCTTCATCACTTCATTCAGCAAAAGGCCCCCCACTGGGCCACCGATCAAGCCGCCTGTTAAAGCACGACCGAGCTCGAAAATATTCCCTTTCGGCAATGCTTTTAGAAAAGAAGTTAAGCTCTGACTTACTGTTTTGAAAGCACTTTTGAATGTTTTCTTCGCAAACTTTGTTGCGGACTTGAACTTCTTGCTGAGAGATTTCTTCATCTTGCTCAGGCCACCTTTCTTCTTTCTCTTTTTCCCCGCTGCAGGCGCTGCGGCTTCAGCATCCATTTTCCTTTCAATTTTTCCTTCCAGCTGGGCAAGAATTTGTTCGAAAGTTTTCCCCAACGCCTCCGGCAAACTCTGATTGGGGGACAACGGCGCTCCATTATTCAGCTGGCTTACTGCCGAAGCAAGATTCTGCGGCGCCATCCGATTCAAGAATGAATTCACAATCTGCTGCATCTGCGCGGGTGTCGGAAATGCAGCGAGGTTTGCGCCCGCATATCCCGGAGCCAGTGCGGGATTTGATGGAAAATATGTGCCCGGGCGCGGCATAAACGCGGCTGCGGACATGCTTTTGGTCAATTGATCGAACTGCGCCGTGGAAAGCGGTGAATAAGCGTCCAACAGATTTCGCGCAACACCGCTGTTGTTTCCGACTGCAGCATCCAACGCGGCGCCATAAAGATCGCCTACCCGATCTGGAAATCCCAGATTATCCATCATGCGGTTTAGTTCTGTTCCAGCAGATTTGAAATTTGACCCGTCAATCATTGATTTGGCTCCTGTCTTTAATGACGGTAGGCTTATCGGCTTATTCTACACGAATGTTGCTTGCGGAGTTACTCGTAGCGAAGGACGGTTATGGGATCAAGCCCGGCGGCTCGTCGAGCGGGCAGGTAGCTTGCGACGAAAACCGAAGCAGCCAAAATGAGGCCGGCCACGGTAAAGGTCACTGCATCCAGAGGTCTGATTTCAAATAACAGCGATTCGGTAAACTGAGTCAGAGCAAGCGCTCCAAAGACTCCGGCCACAAGCGCGATGGTGGTCAATTGCATACTCCTGGACAGAATGAACAATAAAACATTCTTCCTGGTGGCGCCCAGAGCCATCCTGATTCCGATTTCCGGCACCATCCGGGCGGTGTTGTAGGACATCAGTCCATAAACTCCAATGATGGAAAGAATGAGGGCTGTTCCTGCGAAAAGGGTCATCAAGAACATCACAAATCGCGGTCGAGCAATGGAGTCATTTAGAATTTCGCGTATGGAAGAAATATCATAAACGGGTTGATCCTTATCCATCGCTGACACTTGATCGCGAATTTTTGCGGTCAATAGTGAGGCGTCTTCCTGAGACCGGACAACAACACTCATCCACCTGAAGTTAATGGACCTTTGCGCGTGCGGTTGATACACGGCAAAGCCCTCTTCCTGATCGAGTCCCAGTTGTTTGATGTTTTCAACAACCCCGATTATGGAGCACCATCTTCCACTCTCATCTTGCAACTGAATTCTTTTCCCTAGCGCTTTCCCCTTCCCCCAGAACCGTTCTGCAAAAGATCGATTCACAATCAAGACAGGCAGGGCGTGTTGGTTGTCAGTGTTCGCGAAACCCCTGCCGTAAATCAAGTGAATTTTCATCGTTCGAAAGTATTCCGGCGTAATGACGCGCCAGGCAACTTCTCTTTGTTGTTCCGGTGGCAACGGCTGTTCTTCGATATTCACCCGTAGAGACATTTTATTTTGCTTCAACGGCAGGTCCTGAATTGCGCCGATCGAGTCGACGCCGGGAATGTTTTTGATTCTTGCTGATAGCTCTTCGAAAAAGCGAACCTGTTGCTCCAGATCTCCGTAGCGGTGCGCTGGCAACCAGACGCGCAAGGTCAGAATATTCTCCGTTTCAAAGCCCGGATTCACTTTCATGAGACGGACAAAACTTTGAATCAAAAGACCTGCTCCAATCAACAAGATGAATGCGATGGATATCTCCGCAATCACCAAAACGTTTCGGAGATTACTCATGGAAGTTGAACCGCGTTCTTTCTCTTTCAAGAGCTTCTCTGTTTCCATTTTCGATGCCCGGTAAGCGGGCAGAGTTGCAAAAAGAAAAGAGGTAAGAAGAGAAAGAGAAAGCGTAAAAACCAGAGTGGCCTTGTTGAGGTGCATGTCTCGAAGAGCGGGGATTTCTTTTGGACCATATGCGGAAAACAGTTCTGTAAACCATAATGAAAACAGGATCGCCAATCCCGCTCCTATGATTGCAATCACAATCCCTTCAGCTAAAACCTGCCCGAATAGCTCCGGTCTGGAAGCTCCGAGAGCGGCACGTATTGCGTACTCTTTTTGCCTTGAAAAACCTCGTGCCAAAAACAGATTCGCCAGATTCGTGCACGCAATCAGAAGGACGAAGCCAACTGCAGCAAGCAGCACCCAGAGAGCAGTCCGAATGCTTTTTGTCTGCTCTTCCTGCAGAGTGAAAACCTGAACGCCCCACCCTTCATTTGAAGAGGGATACTGCACGGCCAATCTCGCAGCAATGTCATTGAGATTTCGTTCAGCCCCTTCCCTGGAACTCGTGGGCCTGAGCCTTCCGATTACATGAAGGTACTTTCCTTCACGCGATAAGATTTCTTCAGGATCCGGAGCCAGAGGCAGCCATAAATCCGTTTCGCGGGACGGAAAGCGAAATGTGGCCGGAGCAATTCCGATTACTCGCCTCGGTGTGCCATCCAGCTCTATAAACTTGCCGATGATGTCCGGATTGCTCGCAAACATTCGTTGCCATAAACCATGACTGATGACAGCGACCTCGTCATTTCCGGGACGAGCATCGGTGTCTTGAATCAACCTGCCCAACAGTGGATTCACTTTCAACAATGAAAAGAAACGCGCAGTTGCCCGCACGGCTTCCAGCCGTTGTGGAACGGAAGTACCGGTCAGGTTGTAGTTCCATTTATGGTACGCAGCTACTTCAGTAAAGTCAGGAGATTCCCTTTGCCAATCAACAAAATTGGCCAGACTCGTTACCATGCCGGTGATTTCCTGCTTTGCGTTTGTTTCGTAAATCTTTACGAGCTCTTGCGAGCCTTCAAACGGAACAGCACGCAAGACGACAGCATCCATGGCGCTGAAGATGGATGTATTCACTCCAATTCCCAATGCAAGAGTGAAGATCGCGACAAGAGTAAAAGAAGGATTTCGCGTAAGAGTTCGGAGTGCAAAATAAATGTCTTTCCAGCGCCGCCTCATGGTCTCCATCGGTTGCCGCAACAGCATAACATGTGCCAACGGGTGGTCGGCGTGGAGCGAGTTCTGAGTCACCAGAAGTTGTGCGATTGTGGGAATGGAATGTCGCAGAAATGAACGATGTACAGTTGACAGAACTCTTAGTTATGTCAGATTTGTTGTTATGAATCCGAACATCATCTCTCATTACCAGATCACCGGAACATTGGGGCGTGGCGGAATGGGAGTGGTCTACAAAGCAGTTGATCAGAAACTGCAAAGGACAGTCGCGATTAAAACACTTCCGGCCGAACGTCTCGGCGATGAGAAACTACGATTACGATTGATGGCCGAAGCCCGGACGGCTTCCACCCTGAATCATCCCAATATCTGCACGATCTATGAAATCGATGAAGCGGACGGGATTCTGTTCATCGCGATGGAATATGTGAAAGGGCATTCCTTAGATGAGGAGATTAAGAAAGGGCCGATCGAAATCCAAAAAGCGCTTGGTATTGCCAATCAAATCGCCTCAGGGTTGGACAAGGCGCATCGCGAAAACATAGTTCACAGAGATATCAAGCCATCCAACATAGTGTTAACAGAGGATGGAACCGCCAAGATCCTCGATTTTGGTCTGGCACGAATCGTCAAACAGGTCGATAGCGAAACAATCACAGATGCGGTCACGCGAGATGTCAGCCTGACGGAAGCAGGAACTATTATCGGTACCGTTGCTTATATGTCCCCCGAACAACTCAACGCGGAGGAGGTTGACTTAAGATCGGATGTCTTTTCTTTCGGCGTTCTCTTATATGAGATGTTGCGCGGCCAGCTTCCTTTTCGTGGCGGAAGTCTCATCCAAGTGATCCAGTCCATTTTAAAGGACCAGCCTGAACCTCTCCGGAGAATCAACACCAATCTTCCCGCGGAACTGGACCGGATCATTGAAAAAGCTCTGGCAAAAAATCGTGACCTGCGCTACTCAAAAATGAAGGACTTGCAGCAAGATTTAATCAAGCTAACCGAGACTTTGAAAAAACCTGAGCAAAGAACGGATCAGAAATCGGTTGCAGTCCTGTATTTTGAGAATTTGAGCGGCGCCGCCGGCGAAGAAGAATATTTGCGCGATGGCATGACCGAAGACGTCATTACCGAGCTCTCGAAAGTGGAAAAGCTTCGGGTCTTCCCGCGTTCCGCGGTGATCGAATTCCGGGATAAGCCTGCGACAGCGCCCGAAATTGGGAGGCACCTGAATGCTGCCTATGTGCTTGCGGGTAGCATTCGAAAATCCGGTAACAGAGTTCGGATCACAGCGCAGCTGATGGAAAGCGATCACGGCCATACCATTTGGGCGGAGCGCTATGATCGCGAAATGAAAGATATCTTTGATCTACAGGATGATTTGGCGCGCTCGATTGCCGGAGCATTGAGTATCAAGCTTTCACCAACGGAGGAAAAAGCTCTTGCCGAAAAACCGGTTCAAAATCCCGAAGCATATGATTTATATTTGCAAGGCCGGCGATTATTTCGCCGCGGAACAAAGAAGGATATGTTATCCGCAGCGGAGATTTTCGAGCAGGCGATTGCCCTGGACCCGAATCTTGCCCTCGCCTACGCCGGTCTCGGTCTTGTTTGCGGTCGAATCCATCGATATTACGATCAAGACCCCCGCTGGATGGACAAAGGAATTGCGGCATGTGATCAGGCGATGAAAATTGAGCCGAATCTACCGGAAGCATTGTCAGCGCGCGCTTTTTTGTTTTACGGTCATGAACAGTATGCAGAATGCATTCGCTACGCGAAAATGGCTGTGGAACGCAAACAGGATTGTGAAGGCGCGTACTTCATATTGGGATTGGCACTCAATATAACGGATCGATTGGAAGAAGCGGCTCAGCTAGCGGATCGCGCAATCGAATTCAATGGTGATGACTATAACGTTTACGTCGCTTTTACAAATACCTTTGCAAGGTTAGGCGAAACCGAGAAAAAAAAGCGATTAAATCAACAGCACGAACACGTCTTGCGTTTGCACCTGGACTGGACTCCTGAAAATGCGCGGGCCCGGATGTTGCTTGCTGCGCGTCTTGCCGATTCGGGCAAAGAGGAAGAGTCAATTGCAGAACTTCAGAAGACGCTAAGTTACAGCCCGAACGACGCGAGTATTTTATACAATGCGGCCTGCGCATACGGGCTTCTCGGTCGCAAGAAAGAAGCCTTGGAGATGTTAAACAGGGCAATTGAAAACGGATACTGGCATCTCGATACAATTGCTCGGGACGCGGATTTGAATTGTCTTCATGGAGAGCCGGAGTTTGAGCAAATTCTCCGCAGAAGAGATTAACGTGCCTGCAACAACGCAACTTGCTCTTCTGCGTGATAGGAACTGCGGACGAGCGGACCGGATTCTACGTGACCGATCCCCATCGCTTCCCCTTTAATCTTCCACGCGCGAAATTCATCCGGGTGATAATACTTTTTCACCGAAGCATGTTTCTTGGTAGGACGCAAATATTGACCGAGCGTCAGGATGTCAACCTGAATGGAAACCAGATCGCGAATCACGGTTTCCAATTCGTGATCCTCTTCCCCTAACCCGAGCATGATTCCGGTTTTCGTAATGGATCCCGGATACCACGTTTTTGCCCTGAGCAATAGCTCGAGCGTAACAGCATAATTTCCACCCAGCCGGATCGTTGGATAGAGTCTGGGAACAGTTTCGGTATTGTGGTTGAGAATGTCAGGATGCGCTTCCATAACATTACGAAGCGCTTGCGGATCTCCTTTGAAATCAGGAATCAGAACTTCAATAGAACATTCCGGAGTGCGTTTCCGGATTTGCCGGATCGTTTCTGCAAAGATGGAACTTCCGCCGTCCGCAACATCATCGCGGTCTACTGATGTGATCACCGCATGGCGCAAATGCATTTCTGCAACAGCATCCGCAACGCGAGTGGGTTCTTGCAAATCCAGTGTCGCGGGTCTTCCCTTTTGCACCGCGCAGTAGCGGCATCCACGCGTGCAGATGTCGCCTAGAATCATGAATGTTGCGGTGCCGCGATTCCAGCACTCACCGATGTTCGGACAGTGCGCGTCCTCACAAACGGTGTTAAGTTTATGTTCGCGCATGATTCCCTTGAGGCGGTTATAACCATCACCGCCCGGAAACTTCGCGCGAATCCACTCAGGTAGACGAGGCTGTGGTACTTCAGACATTCTTTTTAACCGCAGAGAACGCGGAGGCCGCAGAGAAAAACTGTTTTTCTCTTAGCGCTCTCTGCGCCCTCTGCGGTGAAAAATTACCGGAGCAGATCTTTCATGTGGTAGATCATGCCTTCGCGGCTGTAAGCCGAAAATTCCAGGATCCCCGTATCCATCCGGATTGCATCTTCCGGACAGGCCTCAACACAAAGACCACAAAAAACGCATACGCCAAGATCAATATCAAATTGCAATGGGTGCTTTTCGATGTTGGGATCAGGATGATCAGCGCCGATGATATAAATACATTTTGCAGGGCAAATGGTCTCGCACATCATGCACGCAACGCAGCGCGGAGATCCATCTTCGCGTTTTACCAAACGATGCAAAGTCCTCACGCGAGGCGATAAAGGGCGGCGTTCTTCCGGATACTGGTAAGTAACCGAGCCACGCTCCTTCGTCCTGATGCCAAAAAGACGTTTGATGTGAATGAACAGATTGCCCCAGAAATGGGCAGCCGTGATGCGAAGTCCTCTTGCGATTTCGGGAATGTAAGCTTTTTCCCGGAGTGTGCGCTCGCGCGGCGCCGCCGCCTTCATGACTTTAACTTTTACTTCATTCGGCATGGATCAACCCCAGATCATCAGAATAAGGCCAGTGATAAAAATGTTCAACAGAGAGAGTGGCAACAGGACGTTCCACCCGAGTCGCATTAACTGATCATAACGGAAGCGAGGAAGCGTCCAGCGGATCTGCATAAACAGCCACAGAAATACAGTTAGCTTCAGAAAGAAAATGGAGATTTGCAGAACGGTAACCCAGACAGGAGACAACAAGAACGCTGTGGACCCAAAATGAAAACCATCCGCTTCCAGGAAAGGTACTTGCCAGCCTCCAAAAAAGAAAATTGTCACGAGAGCCGAAATCAAAATGGTTTCAAGAAAATCGGTCAACATAAAAAGTCCAAATTTCATTCCGCTGTATTCAACGAAGTATCCAACGATTTCCGATTCACCTTCCGGCAAATCGAACGGATTCCGTTTTGTCTCGGCGAGTCCCGCTGCGCAGAAAAGAAAAAAGCCAAGCGGCTGCAGAAAAATTCCCCATCGTGGATACCAGCCGCCGATCGAACCTTTTTGCGCGCGAATCAATTCCTGCAAATCAAGCGTTCCGTAGATCATGAGCAAACCGATAATGGTGGCGCCAAAAGTGATTTCGTAAGAGAACATTTGCGCGCTCGCGCGCAATCCGCCCAGCATGGCATAGTTGTTGTTCGATGAATAACCCGCAAAAACCACTCCATAGATCTCCAGAGACAACATCGCAAAGACAAACAGGATCGCAACATCCGTGGTGATGATGGAAAGCGGGATTTCCTGGCCGCTGATTGTCAAAGTATTTCCGATCGGAATTACGGCAAAAGCGAGCAGAGCGAAGAACACCGAAATTATTGGGGCAATCGTATGAAGAAATCGATTTCCGCCGGCAGGGATCCAATCTTCTTTCAGAATCATCTTCAGTGAATCGGCTGCAATCTGAAAAAGACCAATGATTCGAAACGGGCCGATGTTTGCGCGATTCGCGCCTATACGATCCTGCATCACCGCGCTTTGTTTGCGCTCAACCCAGGTCAGAATGGCGCCCAGGTTCATGACCCAGAAGAGCGTGACCCCGATTTTTGCAAGCGTGACCCAGACAAATGCCATATGCTAATCAGCCGCCGCCGCGGATTCAGGCTGGTTCACGAGTTTACCGGTAAGGCCGATGCTGGCGTAATTCAAACCATGAAAAGCTGGAATTTCTGCCGCCAGTTGATCGAAAACTTCTGAAGGTTCCAGAGAAGGAAGCTCGATATTGATTGTTTTCGCAAACGCGCTCAAGATATCCAATGACGTCCGCGCTTGTTTAAGCGGAACTACGGCCGGGAAAATGCGTTGCACACGCCCCTGAAAATTCGTAAAAGTGCCCGCCTTTTCTGCGTACGCCGCGGCAGGCAAAACCACATCAGCATGATCGAGAATCGGGCTGACATTGGTTCCTTGAAAAACCACTGTTTCTACGGGATCGAGCGCCGCGCGTACAATTTCCGCGCTAAACAACTGCTGCAAATTGGTGTGAAAAATATACAGGAATCGAATCTTGCCTGCGCGGGCAACTTCCAGAAGAGTTTTAATCGTCTGGCCTTTGTTTTCCGCGAAAATGAGCTCAGCTCCCTTCGTGTTGGGATTCTTATCTTTTTTCAGCAAGAAGTTATCAGAAGTTGCATCGGGTCGCGGCGGAATGGAAAAGGGCATCAGTGAAATTTTCAGATTTTCGTGGAAGATCTTGCGAACCCAGTAAAGCTCTTCATTCGTCATCTGCGGCGAAGGAATCACTCCGATTGATTCGACACCGTTGGACTCGATGGCGGCTTTCAACGCTGCGGCGGCTTTTGCAATCGCCAAATCCCAATCGGCAGGCTTCAATCCTTCGTTGTCCCTGATCTGCGGCTGCTCAAGGCGATCCGTATCGAGCCACCGATAGTTATAGCGGCCCTCATCGCACATCCAGTATTTGTTCACGTGCTCGTTGTAGCGGGGTTTCAATCGCTGGAACCGTCTTCCCTGCGTTTTATAGCGGCGGTCCAGATTGTAGTGAACGCGGATGTTGCATCCAGTGGAGCAGCCGGGACAAACGGACATCGCTTCCTTGAGATACCAGACACTCATCTGGTACCGGAAATCACGGTCCAGCAAAGCGCCGACCGGGCAAATATCTACAACGTTTCCGGAGTAATTGTTGTTGAGCTCCTTGCCCGGATAAATATTCACTTCGGAATAAGTCGCCCGGCTGAAAATTCCAAGCTCACCCGTTTGTGTGACGTCACTCGTAAAACGGACGCACCGCGAACAAAGAACGCAACGTTCCTGATCCAGAATCACATGAGGACCGATCGGAAATGCTTTCTTCTTCTTAACTTTATTTTCCAGAAGGCGGCTGTCATGCTGCGCATATTTCATGTAATAGTTCTGAAGCTCGCATTCACCGGCGCGATCGCACACAGGACAATCAAGTGGATGATTGAGCAACAGGAATTCCAGAACGGAACGGCGGGCTTCTTTAACTTTGTCGTTTTCTGTCCAGACCACCATGTCATCCGTTGCCGGAGTGTTGCATGCGATCTGAAGCTTCGGCATCTTTTCAACTTCGACCAGACACATCCGGCAGGATCCCACAACGCGCAATCCGGGGTGATAGCAGTAACGGGGCACTTCAAGGCTGAGCTGTTCACACGCCTGAATGATCGTGCGCCCCTTCTCTACTGTGACTTCCTTTCCGTCAATTTTCAGTGTCGGCATAACTCTTTTTTTGAACAGAAGATCGCGAAGATCGCAAAGAAATTTAGAAGATCATATTTTTTATCTTTGCGTCCTTTGCGTGCTTCTGTTCAAAAATTTCCAATCTTCGTTTTCTTCGTTATCTTTTGTTAATGATCGAGTTCTCCGGCAATCATGTTGATCGAACCAAACGTCGGAACGATATCAGCAATCATCAACCCTTCAATCATCTTATGGAACGCAGCCACGAATGGAAAACACGGAGCGCGAACTCGTACTCGATAAGGAATATCAGAACCATCGCTAACGATGTAGAATCCGAGCTCACCATTTCCTCCTTCCACACATGTGTATGCTTCCCCTTTCGGAGGGCGAATGCCATGTCCATACATGATCAACTTGAAATGATTCATCAAACCTTCGATGCTTGTATAAGACTTCTGTTTTGGCGGAATGACAACCGATTTCAAGTCCGGGTTGACCTGATAGTAGTTGCCTGGTTCCTGACCTTCTAGATTCGGCGACACATCCACCTGATGTTCGGCAATCTCTTTAATCCGGCCCATTTTTGCTTCATCCACAGTTTTTGCCGGATCGATTTCCGGGAGCTCGACACTGACCGGTCCGCCAGGCATTTTATCAAGCGCCTGTTCCACGATGCGCATGCTCTGTTCCATTTCCTCCATCCGCACCAGATATCGATCGAAATTGTCGCCATTTTCGCCAACAGGAATTTCAAAATCGATATCGTCGTAAGCATGATAGGGATAGGCGCGCCGCACATCGTATGGGACTCCGCTGGCCCTCAACATTGGTCCACTGAAAGCGAAATTGATGGCGTCTTCCTTTGAAAAAATGCCAATCCCCTGCATCCGATCCATAAAAATGCGGTTATGCGTCAGCAAACCATCACATTCTTTTAAGATCTCCCGGATCTTTTTAAATTGAGAGCGGCACCGCTCTGAAAAATTCGGTGGCAGATCCGCTTTGACTCCGCCGATTCTTGCGTAAGTCACCGTCACACGCGCTCCGGTAACATCTTCCACAAGCTCATACAGAAATTCGCGCGCCTTGATCATGTAAAGAAATACTGTGAACGCTCCGAGTTCCATGGCGGATGCGCCAATGCAGGTGAGATGATCCGTAATTCGCGAAATCTCACTCATCGCGGTGCGCACATATTCGCATCGCGGAGTAACTTTGATTCCCAGCAATTTCTCCACACACATGGCATAGCCAAAATTGTTAATCAGCGGAGAAACGTAATTCAGGCGGTCTGTCCACGGAAAGACCTGAGTGTAAGTCACACTCTCGGAATGTTTTTCAAAAGCGCGGTGAAGATAACCGATTTCCAGCTCAGCTTTCTTGACCAACTCCCCTTCCAGATTGAGCACAATTCGGACGACGCCGTGCATTGCCGGATGGGACGGCCCCATGTTGAGCATCATATTGCCCGGAGCGTCGGTCAAGATTTGTTCAGAACTATCGGTACTCACGTTTCGGTTTCACTATCGGTTGTCTTTTGTTAATTGGATAATCTTTTTTCAAAGGATGGCCTACAAATTCGTCATACATCAGCAAACGGCGCAAATCCGGATGATTGATGAACTTCACGCCGAACATGTCCCAGGCTTCGCGTTCCAGCCAGTTGGCAATTTGCCAGAGTGGCGCAACTGAGTCCACTTGTTCCCCTTCCTGAAGAGGAACTTTCACGCGCAAACGCGCGTTATGAGTAAGCGAATTCAAATGATAGACAACTTCAAAACGAGGTTGCTGCCCCAGAAAGTCAACCACCGTAACATCCATCAGCATCTCAAATTTGAATTCGTCTTTAAGGGTCCTCATGACTTCTAAAAGCCCGTCCCTGCGCACAAGAATTGTCTCATCACCGGCATAGGAGTGATAACCTGCGATGTGCTTTGCGATTTTTGATCGAACAGATTGAACGAGCTCGCCTTGTTCCATGAGATTTAAAATCGGAACTCAGTGTCCTCTCCCATGAATAGCTTCACATTTGCTGCTGGCTCGCAGGCTCGATGGCGAGGCGCGAGCGAGGAGCATCTGCTGCTCGGCGCTCGCACCAAATTGTAAAGTTATTCATGGGACAGGACACTAAACCGCCTGCTTCTGGCTTGCGATTTTCTTTTGCAGTTTCATCAAACCATCCAGAACGGTTTCGGGACGAGGTGGACATCCGGGAATGTAAATATCCACCGGGACGATGGTGTCTATCCCCTGCACCGTCGCATAGTCATCGTAGAAACCGCCGGTACACGTGCACACACCAAAAGCCACCACCCATTTGGGGTTGCACATCTGTTCATAAATACGGACGAGAACGGGGGCTATCTTCTGGCTGATGGTGCCGACGACCATCAAAAGGTCGGCCTGTCGCGGAGAAAACCGTGGGAGTCCCGCGCCGAACCTGTCAATGTCGTAATGAGAACAACTCACCGCCATGTATTCCATCCCGCAACACGCGGTAACAAACGGGTATTGAAAAATTGAAAATTTCCGCGACCACCCGATTACGTCATTCAGTCGAGTTGTGAAGAATGTATCACCGGCGAGAACTTTATCTACTTCCATGATAAAACTCCTTTCTTCCAGGCGTAAACCAGAGTCAGAAACAGCAGTGACAGAAACAGAGTCATGCTCAAAAAGGCCGGCCAGCCCAGCTCCCGGAAAACAATGCCCCACGGAAAGAGGAAGGTCAATTCTACATCGAATACTACAAATAAAAGAGCGACGAGATAAAATTTAACCGGAATGTGACTCTTTACTATGCGGAACGGTTTTACGCCGGTCTCGAAGGGTTCTTCTTTGATGGGACTCGTGCTTTTGGGACCGAGCACTGAGCTCAGCCAGATGATAACTCCAACCAATCCCCCGACGATGATAGCCATCAAGGTAAGCGCTACGTAATCGTGCATCGAAGAATTCTCCGCAGGTCACGGTCATTATAGGGAGTCAGAAACGAAAAGTCTAGGCACGGAACTTTCAACTACATCGCCGATAATTGCCGCATCACGAACCCCTTTTTGACGAAGCAACGACACCAGATCATCTGCCTTTTCTGCTGCCACAGAAATGGCCAGAGGCCCTGAAGTTTGTGGATCGTACAGAATCATTTCTCTTTCCCGTGGCAGTTCTTTTTCCAGCGAAACACACGCGGCGGAAGATTGCTTATTGAATAAGGTAACTCCGGTTCTTAACCCCTTGCCGAAAAGCTCAATGCTTACCGGGTAAACGGGCACGGCGCTAAGATTCAACTGAATGCCGACTTTGCTGCCCAGGGCCATTTCACAAACATGACCCGCTAGTCCGAATCCGGACACATCCGTGCAAGCGTGAACGCCGATTTCGAGCATTGTTTCACACGCCACTTTATTCAAAGTAGCCATGCTCGCCATCGCTTCCTCCGCCTGCTCCCACGGGATCAGATCATTTTTTACGCCTGTTATGATCACGCCGGTCCCGATTTTCTTCGTCAAAACAATCTTGTCTCCGGGTCTGGCGGTGCTGTTTCGCAGAATTTTTTCGGGATGAATCAGTCCTGTAACCGACAAACCATATTTCAGTTCCAAATCTTTTACGGTATGGCCGCCGACAAGCGTGGCTCCCGCCTCCAGAATCTTGAAGTGCCCACCCTTCAAAATTTCCGCGAGAATGGCGTCATCGACCCCCTCTTGCGGAAAACAACAAATGTTCAGAGCATTGATCGGACGACCACCCATCGCGTACACATCGCTTAATGAATTGGCGGCTGCAATTTGCCCAAACAGGAAAGGATCATCACAGGTCGGTGTAACGAAATCGACCGTTTGAACCAGCGCGAGATCATCGTTCAATTTATAGACACCTGCGTCGTCCGAAGTCTCAAATCCGACGAGCAAATCAGGATTTTGACTTCGCTGTGCGCCCAGATGCTTTAATATTTCGGCCAGGTCCAACGGACTGAGTTTGCCCGCTCAACCGCCCGATTTCGCAAGCCTCGTCAGCCTGAACTTTTCCTGTTCCATCAAACATTAATCTCGATCAATTCGATTTCCCTGTCAAATCACCGCAGAGGACGCAGATCGCAGAGAAGAATAAGAGATACTTTTCTCCATCTCAGCGCGCTCTGCGTTCTCTGCGGTAAAAAAGACTTGGCGTCTTTGCGCCTTTGCGTTAGAATCTTCAAAAGGGTGATGAGTTCCGAACCGAAGCCGAAAAACACAAACGAGAAAGAGGAAAAAGTCCCCTGTGACCGCTGCGGAAAAACGATGTTTCGAATGAGAGCCATCTACTGGTGCGAACACTGCGGTTACAAAACCGATTGTTGCGGATCCTGAACTTCTTCTCCCCTTCTGCTGTCATTATTTATATATTTCATTGGTGTATTTGCAGCCGTGAAGACAGCCATCCATTTTCAGAACACCGTGAAGACACTTCACGGTTCCCCTGCCGTCCGTATCGATGATCTTTGCATCTACGATAAAGAATGCGTCGCATTTTATGGATTAAGTGAAGAGATCGCTGAGATCATCATGCATCAGATCACAGGAGCTTATGCGCCCGAAGAAGGAAATATTTTTATTTACGGCGCCAACAGCCGCGACCTATCTGAAACAACCTGGTTTGAATACGTAGGCAATTTCGGGATTTACAGCGCCGCAATTCCTTTCCGGGACCGATCTTCCATTGGAGAAAACATAGCTATTCTTTTTCGAAGTCAGAATCCCTCTATCGAGGAACCCCATCTCAGCGCCGCAGTGCTGCACCTTGCAAGTCTTGTGCAGTTGACGATCACCGATCTGTCTTACAGTATGGGACAGGCAAGTTCGCTTCTCCGCATGAAGGCGCGATTAGCAAGAAGTCTGGCATATAAACCAAAACTTGTGGTTTTCTATGAGCCCACTGAAGATTTATCGCAGGACGTCACCCGAAAACTCCTGGAGCTAATCCGGCGGACGAAACGAAAATTGAAATACATATCGATTTTGTTTACTTCAGATGTGCGATTCATACAACAACTCGCGAATCGAGTGCTTTTCTTGAATCCACAGAGCGGCGTTCTCATTGAAAATCAACTTCGCGGATGGTACCATAACATGCTTCCTTTCCTGCAGCCGTCTCCGGCAAAATTGCTTCAACTTGCAAGGGACATACTGCAACATAGTGGAACAAGGATCACGAAGGTTTAAAGGCTAAAGAGGTTAAAACTTATGCCAGAGTTTAAGAAAGTGGCTGACACGGCCGAAATCCCCGCGGGAACCGGAAAAATCATTGACGTGGATGGAAACCAGATTGCAATCTGGAATTTGAGCGGAAACTATTATGCTTTCCAGAATGTTTGTCCTCACCGTGGCGGACCGGTAGGCGAAGGAGAGCTTGAGGGAAACGTCATTACCTGTCCCTGGCATGGCTGGCAATTCGACGTTACCTCCTGCCAGAGCACCTTTAATCCCGCTGCAAAACTTACAAAATACGACGTTCAAGTGGAAGGAAACGAGATCAAGGTCGGAGTTTAGCGCTTTGTAACGCTGGCGAGACTGTCCGAAAAGTCAGCTGGAGCGCAGACTTCCAGTCCGCAAAAACTATCGAGTTCGACGAGTGCTTTGCGGGCAGGGATGCCCGCGCTCCCGCTTGTGGAACCCAATAAGTTCAGCGGACGTAATTTGAGCCTTTTTTGGACCGAAAAACCGTCCACGGCAGCCTGAATTCAGACTGATTGAGAAACTTTACCT
>JAKEFK010000065.1 GCA_022616075.1 bacterium | reverse complement strand
GTGATCCTGCAGAAACACGATCTGATTGAGACGTTGATTGAAGACTACATCGAACGCGGCGATTTTCTGTATCTGGGGCGTGGAATCAATTACCCGATCGCACTGGAGGGCGCGTTAAAACTGAAGGAGCTTTCCTACATTCATGCGGAAGGTTATCCTGCCGGCGAGATGAAGCATGGACCGATCGCATTGATCGATGAAAAAATGCCGGTGGTTGCTGTGATGCCGCAGGATCGCCACTACGAAAAGATTAGAAGCAATGTCATGGAAGCCAAGTCGCGCGGCGGAAATATCGTTGCCATTGCCACGCAAGGCGATGCCTCGGTTGAAGACATCGCCCGCAAAGTCTTCTACATCCCGCGCGCCGATGAGCTTCTCGTCCCGATTCTGTCAGTGATTCCGCTGCAACTGATCGCTTACTACATTGCCGTGCGCCGCGGCTGCGACGTCGACCAGCCCCGCAACCTCGCCAAATCGGTCACGGTGGAGTGACAGAAATCGAAATTCTCAATCAGGACAATTAATCGCGTTGTAGTCGGTGTCCTGAAAGAGCCCGCAAGGGTTGTAAGTGACAGAGGTCGTACCGTCGCAAACCTCGTCACATACGTCGCTGACCTTCCACCAACAAGTGAAATCGTTTTCACCGAAGAGGCCGTCAGCATCGTCAATGCCACACCGCAAAGCAGCAGTCCCTTCCAAAGTCGGGAGAGCACTATCGCAGAAGCAATCTCCGGTAGAGCTATTGCAAGAGAACAGTAACGCGATCGGTAACAAGCCTTTTTTCTTGCAGTTGATTGTGGGTGTCGTGTCAAGCTGAGGCATGATGTCCAAAGGTCCGACACACGCCAAAAGGTCGTTTACTGAACAAAGAGCGAACACAGCTATCGCAAGGAACAGAACTCTCTTCATGGCGAGTCCTCCAATTCGTATCATAGGTTTGTAAGTACTTCTACCACAATGTCCGCTTCCGAGTCAAAAGTCGCGAACGGAAACCTTATTTATGGTTGTGTTGCGGTTGCTGAATTTTGTTTTTTTCTTCTGGATATCGTAAATGCTCGCTGTCGAGCCGGAAATTCCTGATCGACGCGCTCCGTCCGGAGTAATTCCATTGAATGCCGTTGGAGGTGAATTGATAGATCTTGGACCTGCCGATTCGGATATCGGAAAGGGTTGCAAACGGGCTGTTCTTTAGAACCAGAGGAGTTTTTCCATCGCCACCTACAGGCGATACGATTTCCAGGTTCAAAATGTTGGGGATCTCAATGCGGTAACGATTGGGTTCCTGGAGGACCTTCATTTCCACCTGTTCCCATTTTTCGTTTGCGGACATCCTCTGTTTTTGACCGACTTTCTTTCCGAAGAAAACTCGGGCTATTTCAACAAGTGCGTTCTTTTGTTCTTCACTCACTTCTTTGGGAATGTAAATTCGAGCAAACGTTAAATTGCCGGCTGCTTCAGACATTCTCATTCCTTTGGGGCTTTGTCCGGCAGCGGCGACTCTGGTCCCATCCAGGATTACGTTGCCATACAGGCCTTTTGTAATATTCAGAACGGCTGTATCATCGCAATGTCCAAACGTTGGGAGGCTCTGAAATTCACAAGGACAAAACACATAACACTGACAGGCGTCGGCGATGACCCCTTCCACATTCCAAGCAATGCGATCGTTCGAGCTTACGGGTAAAGCCAACAGAAGTAACAAACAAGCAGTAAAAGCTGTCTTGAGCATGACACCTCCTGGCCGAAGCGAGATTATATCATTGCCATTTGACCCTTATAATTGAATTGGTTATGAAAAACGTTTTCTGTCTGCTGATGTTGATGTTTTGTCTACCGGCTCGTCTTGTATTTTGCGAAACTCTCGTTATTTTGAATAAGGCTGAGAATACGGCAAGTCTGGTCGACCTGCGTTCTAATAAAGTAGAGTCCGTTCTTCCAACAGGACAAGGCCCGCACGAAGTGGCTGTTTCTGCTGATGGAACGTATGCGGTTGTATGCAATTACGGCACGCGAGAGATTCCGGGATCTTCGTTGACTGTAATCGATGTTCCTGGAAAGTCGATACAAAAGACGATCGATTTGAACAAATACAAACGTCCCCATGGAATCCAATGGTTGTCGGAACACCGTGTAATTGTCACAGTGGAACAGAACCGCGCTGTGATTGTTGTTGATCTAGAATCCGGTCGTGTCGAAAAGGAAATTTTAACTGATCAGGATCTATCTCACATGGTGGCTTTATCACCGGATAAGAAAAGGGCCTACGTCGCAAGCATCGGGTCGGGAACCGTAACAGTTCTGGATCTGGAGAAGGGAACCCGAATTAAATCAATTCCTACGGGCGACGGAGCTGAAGGAATCGATCTTACTCCTGATGGCCGGGAAGTTTGGGTTACGAATCGAGCTGCTGATTCCATTTCGGTATTGAGTCCGAAAAGTCTGGAAATTGTTTCCACGATTGCATCAAAATCATTTCCGATCCGAGTCAAGATTACTCCTGATGGGCGGAACGCTCTGGTCAGCAATGCCCGCAGCGGCGATATTGCCGTCTTTGATGTTGGTTCAAAAAAAGAGCTCCGGAGGATTGTCATTCCTCTGGAGGCATCGGAAAAGGAGGGCCGCGTTTTCGAAGGCTTTGGAAACAGCTCTGTTCCGGTTGGAATCTTGATTCCACCTGATGGAAAAAGAGCATTTGTAGCACATGCAAATGCGGATTCGATTACAATTTTGGATCTCGTTGAATGGAAACCTGTGGGTTCCATCAAAGCAGGAAAGGAACCGGACGGACTGGGCTACTCGCAAAAGTAGCTTTCACTATCGCTATGAATGGTACCCGGTTGCGCAACCTTGTAAAATAGTTCGCATGAAAACTCCCCGCGCTCTGATTCTTGTACTGCTTCTATCGTGTGCGATGTTTGCGTCATCATCACCTTCGACTGATCCTCGCCTCCAGGAACTATTTGATGAAGAATGGAGGTTTCGTCTGGCTGAGAACCCCCTGTTCGCAACTTCGGTTGGCAACCACGACTATGGGGATCGCTTTCCTTCTGTTTCAAAAGAGGATGAAGCACGACGCGCCGATTTTTACAGAAAGATTCTGCAAAAACTGAACGAAATTGAACGAAACAAACTGAAGAAGACTGATCAGATCAGTTACGATCTTTTTCAGAATTTCGTTGAGGATTATCTTTCTTCGTTTGAATTTCAGGCTTATTTGATTCCACTGAACGCAGACAGCGGTTTTCACACTGATTTTGCAAGATTACCGCGTCAGGTTCCATTGAAAACGGCAAAAGACTACGAAAACTATATTGCTCGCCTTCGGGGTTTCAAGAAGTACGTTGATCAGAACATTGGCTTGATGCGCGAAGGCCTTCGCACGGGGATGACTTTGGCGGCTGTGGTTCTTGACGGTTTTGAAGTTACAATAACTACTCATATCGAAGAAGATCCCACAAAGAGTATTTTCTTTTCGCCGCTGAAGAATTTTCCAACTTCGGTACCCAATTCGGATCAGGAACGGCTTCGCACAGATGCAGCATCTGCGATTTCCGAAGGTGTGGTTTCCGGGTACCGGACGTTTCTTGAATTCATGCAAAAGGAATACATTCCAAAAACACGCCGAACTCTCGGCGCCTCTGCACTTCCGAACGGCAAAAAGTATTACGAGTATCTGGTACACCACTACACGACACTCCCTTTAACTCCGGAAGAAGTGCATCAGATAGGATTAAATGAAGTACAAAGAATCAAAAAAGAAATGGAAGAGATCATCCGGTCGGTCCATTTCAAAGGTGATTTTGCGGCCTTTCTAAAATTTCTGAGAACGGATAAGCGATTTTATGCGACCACACCCGCGCAACTGTTAAAAGAAGCTTCTTATATCTCAAAACGAATGGATGGAAAGCTGCCGTTTCTGTTCAAAACATTACCGCGCCTTCCATACGGAGTGGAACCCGTTCCCGATCATATTGCTCCCAAATATACCGCGGGCCGCTACGTAGAGCCTGCCAAAGGCAGCAACGAGCCCGGATACTATTGGGTGAACACATATGCTTTGGAGAGCCGGCCGCTCTACGCGCTTGAATCACTCACTCTTCATGAGGCGGTTCCCGGCCATCACTTGCAGACGGCGCTCGCAAGTGAAAAAGAAAATATCCCTGAATTTCGCAAATTCCTGTATGTGGATGCTTTCGGTGAAGGATGGGGACTCTACTCGGAATGGTTGGGCCTGGAGTCAGGTTTCTACCAGGATCCTTACAATAATTTCGGACGCCTGACTTACGAAATGTGGCGAGCGTGCAGGCTGGTGGTGGATACAGGAGTGCATTCCAAAGACTGGACACGCGATCGGGTACTGCAATTCTTAGCTACAAACACCGCATTGTCGCTTCATGAAGTAAAAACGGAAACGGACCGTTATATCTCCTGGCCCGGGCAGGCGCTCGCTTACAAAATCGGGGAATTGAAAATTCGGGAATTGCGTCGCAAGGCCGAAGCTGAGCTGGGTCCGAAATTTGATGTTCGTGAATTTCACGATGCCGTTCTTGGAAATGGATCCGTGACTCTGCCAATCCTCGAAAAGACGATCGAAGAATTTATTCAGCAGCAGAAATCGCCTTAGTTGTTTTTATTTTTTCGTATCAGCCATCAGTTGATCGTAGCGTCGCTGCATCTCTTCGGCCGAAACATCCTCTATGTGGTGCCCGATGTTCCAACTATGACCGAACGGATCTTTTATGGTTCCGGATCGTTCGCCGTAAAACTGGTCCTGAGGCTCGCGTACAATCTTCGCTCCCGCTTTCACAGCTCGCTGAATCACTTCGTCTGCATTATCCACGTGAATATGGAGTGAACAGGAGGTGAAATCGGTCTCCTTCGGAGCTTCAAAACCGTACTCCGGAAATTCGTCCGCCAGCATCAGCGTAGCGCTTCCAAATTCCAGCTCCGCATGTCCAATCCGGCCACCCGGTTCTGTGAGACGAAGTTTTTCTTTCACACCAAAGGCTTCCTTGTAGAATTCAATCGCCTTCTCTGCATCTTTTACGCTTATATACGCAAACAATTCTTCAATTTTCATGTGCTGATCCTCCGCTCACAATTGTCTACTTAAAAGTGACTCTTGTATTGAATAAAATTTACCTTTTGATGATCGGAATCGGTACGTGATGGCTCTGGGTGCGAGAGCTTCGATATTCGCCCGGGGTAATCCCTGCGATCTCTCGGAATTCCCTGTTGAAATGCGCCTGATCGGAGTATGCATTTTGGAGCGCAATATCCACAAGGGAAGCATTCGGCTCGGTGAGTCTTTTTAATGCTCGTTGAAATCGGAGGATCCTGGAATACAACCCGGGGGATTGTCCCACTGCGGTTCGAAAGAGCTCGATAAAATGCTTGTGGCTGTAGCCTGTCTCCCTGACGATTTCGCTGATATTGCCCCTTACAGGGATGACCTTCAGAGCGTAAGCTACAACAGGGTGGACAGAACCATTCTGCGGAATTTTACTCACGAGATGCGATTCAAAAACGTCTAATTGTTGTTGAAGTGTGCCCTCTTGATGCAATTGCTCCAGCAAATCAATGGAACTTTGTCCCCACAACTCTTGAATCGATATGTGTCTTTCGGCCAGATCCGCTGCAATTACCTCGAATAAAGAACCGGCCATACCCGGTTGGAGTACAGCGCCGACCGTTCGCACCGGCCTGCAGACATCCTTTATGTAGTAACGAGAGCGAAGTCCGGCAACCACACCAAAGCCGAAAGCCTGCCCGCGTTCATCGATCGTCGAGTCGAAAATTCGAATTGGATGATTGGAGAGTCTGAAGACCACATGCATGCTTCCTGTGGGAATCATGCGTTCGCGTTTTGCAGGGATGGTGCTTTCGCGGTCATCGGATGCCCACAAGAACTTTACGAAAGGGTGCAATGCGCCGGAAGGAGCCCGTTCGATAATCATGATGCGTACCATATTAGTATAAGTATTTTTTCTTTGTGACTTCGCTTTGAAGGAGAAACGCTTCGCGAGAAACTTCGGGCAGGCGCGCTGTTTTTGCGTAAGTGCATCGACTATGCAATGCAATTGGCAGGTGGACTCGCTGCGGCTGCTGCGGCACATGATAAAGGAAATTGTTCACCGCGATCTTAAGCCTGAAAATATTTTTCTTACAAAAGATGGACGACTCAAAATACTGGATTTTGGATTGGCCAAACTCCAATTGGGGGAGCCATCGTCCGAAGAACACTCACAACTTCAAACCGTCGCTCCTTTATCAACTCCTGGAATGATTGTGGAGACTGTTGGTTACATGTCCCCCGAACAGGTGCGAGGCGGACCATGACCATCCTCTTGCGCCATGCCGATATTCTAGCGCTAAACGGCATAGCTAAAATGCGCCGTCTTAGCCGCGAGGGCGATTTGGATCGATAACTATCGGCTCCCCTCCGCCACCCAATTCAGGATCATTAGGATTGACAGTATCTGGACCTTTCGCATCTAGTACCACGTGCCCGTCTCCACCAGGGGTTATCGACGACTGATCTTCCGGGTTCGGATTGCTGATCAGTTTTCTTCGCGGATCGGCTTCCGATAGCTTGCTTCCATCGATTGGACCCAGGTCTTCTTGAACGCCCGGCTGAGTGGTGGAATCGCGCCGCAATTGAATTTTTTCGAGCGTTTCCTCCGTAATCACTGGTTGTGTCCCTTCAGGAGAGTCCGGATTGACATATTCTTGAATCCCATCCCCTTCTTTTTCATTCAGCTTCTTCTTTTCTTGTTCCTGGGGGTTGACGATGGCTTTTATGCCATCGAGGAAGTCAGCTGCCCGGCCCGTAACTTTTTCGACTATTTCCGGCAGCTTCGTAAGCGTTTTAAAGGGGTTGCGGTCGGCATCAAAAGACGCTAAACCCATGCCAGGACGGTTGAATCCAGCATCATATTTTGGCGCCTCCGGTCTGGCGCCTCCTAAACCGGTGTAGTTCACAGTTCCAGAAGAAGGAGGAGTAGAGGATTGAGCACCGGCTCCTTCTTTCAGATTCAAAGCATCGTTGAGCTGGTTCCTGATATCGTTTCCCTTCATATCGATTCCCATGTGATTCGGCCCCGGCCGGGTTTTTCCAAATCCGAGATCGCCACTTCCCACTCCGCTATCGACAGAAGTGCCATTCGGAAGGGTCTTCGGCAGTTCGGCTTTCTCGCGAAAAGGAACACCCGGAATCAGAGCCGCGGGAACTTGGTTTGGATTAATACTCTGTGTTGGATCCAGCTTCGGTGTTGATGCGAGGTTGTCAAGGATAACGTTTGAATTTGGCTTCATTTCCACGCTGTCCGTTTTCGGTGAAGGATTTCTTTGCAGTTCCACCGGCGCGGTAGTCTTCTCCTCAACTGCCTTTCCTGGAGCTGGAGTGCTAGGTGGTTTTTCTTGTACTGGTTCTGGGGGCGTCCATATGGTTGGTCGATTGATTTTCATTTCTCCTCCTGATTCCTTTTAGTAAAGCAACTACTATGCCATGCGATCCTGCTCGTAGAGCGAATTGACGTTGCCAACTGTGTTGGCATTTTGAAGTGGTTGCGCCGGGCGGTGCCAGCCCAATAGCGAACAACGCGATGGGGCGATATTTCAAGATGCGAGATGGAACGCGCATCCAGGTCGTGGGTATCGTACGGGACGGAAAATACGCGACCCTCACCGAAAATCCATGGCCGGCGATGTTTCTCCCCATCCTGCAATCGCCCGCGAGTGATGCATCGATAGTGGTGCGATCGAATGGTGATACGGAGCAACTGCCGGCCGCCATCCAGAACAAACTGCGGGACCTGGATGCGGGGCTACCTTGCTTCATCCAAACGTGGAACGAGGGATTGGACTTGCCTTTGTTTCCTTCACGTGTCGCTACGGTTTCCCTGGGTGTGCTGGGCTTGATGGGCGCGATGCTGTCCATCACCGGCATCTTGGAATGGCTGCGTACTCGGTCAGCAAGCGGATGCGCGAGCTGGGAATTCGTATGGCGCTCGGCGCGCAACGGAAGCAAGTGTTGGAAGCCGCATTAGGACGCGCCGTCAAATTGCTCGCTTTTGGTTCGGCAGCAGGATTGATTCTCGGAATTCTCGCGACCCGCGTACTCGCTTCCATTGTGTATCAGGTTACTCCCCGCGATCCGCTCGTACTGTCATGCGTTGTTTTAGCAATGTCATTGCTGGGACTGCTCGCTACATGGATTCCCGCACAACGCGCCCTATCAGTCGAACCTTTGATGCTCCTGCGCGAAGAGTGAATTCACACGCGTGTCCTTGACGGGACGAAGTAGCTATTTTATATTGATTAGTAGCTACTATGAAATCCGTTACAGCGAAGGAACTAAAAAACCGGACGGGCGAAGTGCTGAAATTGATTGAAGACGGTCAAAAGGTTTTGATCACCATGAGAAGTAAACCATTTGCCGTGCTTTCACCGGTGCAGGACCGGCAATTGGAAGCTGCGCACCTACGGGCTTATGAAGAAGCATGGGATGATATCGAAACGACTCTTCGTCGTACAAAGCCCAGGTTTGGGTCAGTAGCTGAGGCCATGAGGTGGAGCAGAAGACGGAGTTGATTGTCGTTGATACGGATATTTTTATCCGGGACCTGCGATACTCTCGCGATCGAGAGTCGAAGATCAACCGCCGGTTTCTGGACACGATCCGTACGCAAGGAAATGCAGTTACAACGATCGTCAACCTCCTGGAAATTTGCGGGATACTCTCGTTCAACCTTTCGCCTACCCAACTGAAAGAACTTTTCTCTTATTTTCCACGGCGTTACCAAGTTGATGTGCTGCCCTTGCATTCGTTGGAAGAACCGCTTCCTGAAGTTGGAATCAGTAACCTGTTTGAACAAATCGGGATGAAACTTAGTTTTGGAGATGCGCTGATCGCTTCTGTGATAGCGAAATACATACCTGGTGCGGATATGTTCGTTTCGTGGAACGCAAAACATTTCCAACAAATGCACATCCCTTCTTTGACACCCGCGCAAATTCTGAAACAAAAGTCGGATCGTGAATCGGGCGATTAAAAAAGCCACCAAGAAGAGCTGACTTCGTTTTGTGGACCGGCCATCATGGTTCCATCCAGAGCGGTTTATGAGGATCATCACGAGCTGTTTTTGTCTCGGCGTAAAGAGATGCGACAGAAGGTATTCGGGTCCGGAATTCGTCGCGAAGCGCGGCGCGCTCGCGGCTTTGTGATTCTCCTAAGTCTCGTTCGTAATAAAAGCGAGAAGTTGACGAAGAGTGGCACATCTCCATTTCTTATTACTACTCCGTCCTTTTGGGTATCAGAAGACAAGTTGTTATACTGGCTCAAACTGAGGTAAACATGACCAAAATCAGCAATACCGGTCCCAAACCTATTGCCACAGAAAATATTCAGGATACAAGCAAATCAAACGAAGCTGCGCAAACCAGCACGCCTTGACAATTAACTCCCGAAAGGCAAGTTGCGGCGGACAAGTACGCTGCCGGCGATCTAAAAGCTGCGGGAAATCAGATGAAATCGCAGCTGGATTCACAGCTTGAAAGCGCGAAGACCGAAGTGAAGGAAGACCCCTCACTCTCTCCGGAACAACTCGCAGCGCTCGCAGCAAAAGGACAGGTGCGTTATGCTCCACCCTACGTTCCCGTGGGACCTGTTGTCATGGGCGACAATATTTCCGCGCCAGGGCATACGACTGCAAGCAGTGAGACCAGCGAAATGAGCCTGAGAGCTGATCAATTTCAGATCAATGAACAGGGAAATCTGGTGATCACGAACGAAAAACTCATTGAGTATTTCAAGTCCTTAAAGGAAACGGGCAAAGATATCCTGCTGAATCTCAAACCGCGCGGCGAAGAATAAACAATGCGTGGTGAGAGCCGGGAAGTCATTCTGGTAAACATGCCTTTTCACGGCTATATGCCGTCTCTCGGGTTGAGTTTGCTCAAGAGTTGCCTTGCAGCAAAAAACATTTCCAGCAAGGTTTTGTACTTCGGTCTTCCCTTCGCTGAACGTGTAGGACGCGATCTTTATCATGTTCTTGCAAATGGGTATCCACGTCCGATGGATCTGCTCGGCGAATGGATTTTCTCTACAAGTCTGTTCGACTACGACAACTCGGAGTATATCGAAGAAGTTCTTGTCCGGCGATCGCGAATTTACTCCGACATTGTTGATCACACGATTGAGATTCCTGACGGCCTCTTTGAAAAAATCCGGGAATATCAATCGGTGGCTCCCGGATTTGTCGCGGAGTGTGCGGAAGCAGTTCTTGGTTACTCTCCCAAAGTGGTTGGGATTGGCAGCGTATTTCATCAGCAGATGTCTTCGTTATCGTTGGCAAAAAGGATCAAAGCGCGCTCCGCTGAAACTTTGATTGTTGTTGGCGGAGGAAATTGCGAAGGAGTGACGGGAGCCGAAATCGTTCATCAATTTCCCTTTGTCGATGCGGTTGTTTCCGGTGAAGCGGAGCTGGTCTTCCCCCAAATCGTGCAAAGACATTTGCAAAGCGAAGACTTTGCGAATTTGAAGGGAGTCTATACTCCGGGCAATGTATCCGCTGCCTTTGATTCGAATCAGTTTCCAAACGCCGAGAAAATTCCAAATCTCGATGACCTTCCTTATCCGGATTACGATGATTTTTTTGAACAGCGCGCAGAAACCAAATTTGATTTTGGACGCCAGGTGCTTTTTGAATCTTCACGCGGATGCTGGTGGGGAGAAAGGAGTCATTGCACCTTTTGCGGTATCAGCAGCGAAACGATGCCCTACCGCAGCAAGTCGCCTCAACGCGCATTCGAGGAAATCTCTTTTCTTTCAGAAAAGTACAACAGTAGAAAGGTTCATGTTGTCGATTGCATTCTGGATCTGAAGTATTTCAAGGATTTTCTGCCGAAGCTTGCCGAACGGAATGAAAAGCTCGACATCTTTTATGAAGTAAAAGCGAATCTTAAAAAAGATCAGCTTCGTTTGCTGTTCGATGCCGGAGTAACTACGATCCAACCGGGAATCGAAAGTTTTAGAAACTCGCTTCTGCAATTAATGGGGAAAGGCGTCACTGCGCTTCAGAATATCCAGCTTTTAAAATGGTGCAAAGAGCTGGGAGTCAGAGTTTCCTGGAATATTCTCTGGGGATTTCCGGGAGAAGATCCGCAGGAATATCATCATATGACCGAACTGATCCCGCATTTAACCCATTTACCCGCGCCCCAGGCAGCTTGTAGAATCCGTCTCGATCGCTTCAGCCCGAATTATGAGCGGGCGAAACAATTTGGGATCACAAAGGTAAAGCCGCATCCTGCATACTTTTATCTTTATCCTTTTCCTGCAGAAGTCGTGTCCAACCTGGCATACTTTTTCGATTACGATTACAGTGAAGAACGCGATGTGATGAGCTACACAAATGATCTTTGGCATGCAGTCAAGAAATGGTGGGATGTGGAAGGAAGTTCGGATTTATTTTGTATGGACAATGGTAGCCATCTTCTCATCTGGGATTTGCGACCTGTTGCAATCCAACCGCTTACAGTTCTTACGGGAATGCAAAAAATCCTCTATGGAAAATGTCAGGTCGCGCAGACTGCCAGCGAGTTGAAACGTTCGAGCGAGGAGTTTGATGTGCAGGCTCTCCTGGAACCGATCGTGAATCGTGGTCTGATGATTCAGGATGGCAAATCGTATTTAAGTCTCGCAATTCCTTTAGGCGTCTATCAGCCAAAAGGCGCCGCGCTGCAAAAGTTTTGCGAAGTTTTGCAAGAGCTTAGCTCTTTGGGACTTTGTGACTTTGCGTCTTTGCGTTAAATCGATCGATGTCTGATATTGAGTATCTCCAGCGGCTTGCTCTTTCGCACATGGCGACACGAATCCTCATGTCCGGAGTGCAGCTCGGTGTATTTGAAAGCATTGGTGACGATTCGAAAACAGCGGATGAAACCGCAGAGGTAACGGGAAGCTCACCGCGCGGAATCAGGATGCTGCTCGATTGTTTGGTTTCATTTCGCCTTTTGAATAAATCCAATCAGCGATACTCGCTGAATCCGATTTCATTGCGTTATCTCAGAAAAAGCAGTCCGGACTACATGGGGGATTTATGGGAAGATGAGCGCAGTTTGCAACAGTGGGATTGTTTGAATGAAGCGATCCGTTCCGGAAAGCCTGTGCGAAAAAAGGGAAGTCTCTCGGAAGAAGCGGCATCCTTTGCCGGGTTAGCACGCAGCCTGCATGTGGTGAATTGGAGATCCGCAGAGAGCGCAGCTCAGATTCTTGGCGCAGGAGGCACTCATGCCGGAATGAAAGTACTGGATGTTGCCTGTGGATCGGGAGTTTGGGGGATTGCGATTGCGCAAGCCGACCCGCAATCGCAGATCACGGCTCATGATTTGCCGGAGATCCTGGAAATCACGAAAGTTTACGCAAAACAGCATCACGTTGAAGAGCAGTTCACCTATCTTCCGGGGGATTTAAGAATGATGGATTTTGGGAAAAGCAAGTTTGATCTTGCAATTCTTGGCAACATTGTTCATTCCGAAGGGGAACGATTCTCACGCGAATTGCTCGCACGTATGAATCGATCACTGGTGGATGCAGGAAGAATTGCAATTATTGACATCATCCCGGAGGAAGAGCGTACCGGTCCGCAATCTTCACTGATCGTCGCTCTCGCGATGTTGCTCGATACGGAGGAAGGGGACCTTTTTACTCTGTCTGAATACAAACATTGGCTCAATGAAGCGGGATTTACACGAATAGAAACTGCCGACATCAGCTCACATTCGCCAATGATCGTTGCCCATAAGAATTCAACGCAAAGACACAAAGGCGCAGAGTAACCAGGTTGGTATACTATAGACATCCCAAAGCGAGAAAAACCCAACCAGAACGCATGAATGATAAGCTGTCCGTGCTGATTCCAACTCTGAATGAGGAAGGGAATATCTCGGCCTGTATCGATTCCGTCCGGGAAATCGCAGATGAGATTCTGGTTATGGACAATTTCAGCACGGATAGGACCACAGAAATTTCACGCGCGGCCGGTGCAATCGTTCATCAGCGCAAATTTGATCATTTTGCAGCCAACAAGAATGCAGGAATCGAGCTGTTGCAAAACGATTGGGTCCTGATTCTGGACGCCGACGAAAGACTGACACCCGTTCTCCGTAAAGAAATCAGAGATGCGATCCGGAAACCGCAGGCGGAAGCTTATGCCATCTTG
>JAKEFK010000064.1 GCA_022616075.1 bacterium | reverse complement strand
GCGGGCATCCCTGCCCGCAATGAACTCGTCGAGCTACCAAGTTTTTGCGGACTGGAAGTCCGCGCTCCAACTGACTTTTTGGACAGTCTCCCGCACCACTTCGTTTGGTGTTGATTTGTTCTGGAACCCTGACTATTATCCGTCGGAGGAGGATGTCATGCGATTGTTAATCCTATCTATTCTTCTTGCATTTCTGATTTGTCCTCAGGCCTCTGCCTCAACTGAAGATGAAAAGTTTTCAAAACTTGTGGATGAGTATCTGGAACTGTCATGGCAACTCTCGCCCCTCAATGCGACTTTCAGCGGAATTCACAAGTATGACGATCAACTGGAAAGCCTTCTTCTGGCGGAGTCGCGTAAAAGAATGGAGCAAAACAAAGCGTTCCTGCAACGTTTTGAACAAGAAATTGATTCCAGCAAGTTAGACGAAGGCAATCGCATCGATTATCAGCTTATCCTGGATGGAGGAAAGGCTCAGGAATTCTCTTTGGAGAAGTCACGTGATCTGGAAAAGGATCCGGGCATCTACCCTCAGGTTTTGGCCGGCACCGGTTTCCTCATGTTTTCGCGTGAATATGCCCCCTTTCCAGAACGCATGTCGAATCTGGCAAAAAGAATGAAGAAGATGCCACAGATTCTGGAAGAAGGAAAAAAGAACCTGAAAAATCCACCCAGACTCTGGACCGAAATTGCCATTGAAACAACAAAAGGTGCGGTTGGTTTTTACCGGGATCTGATTGGCAATTCGATTTCTGAAATGCCTGAGGGAGACGATCTCCGAAAGCGATTAGAAACCGGAAATGCAGCAGTAATAGCGGCGCTCCAGGCCTACCAGCAGTTTCTGGAAAAGGATCTGTTGCTAAAATCCACCGGCGCATTTGCCGATGGGCGCGAGAACTTTGTTTACCGCCTGAAGAATTTTTATCTGATGGATCAAACTCCCGAAGAAATCAAATCTTCTGCAAACAAAGTATTGAAAGAAACAAAAGCCGAGATGGATCGCGTTGCCGCGAAACTCGATCCGAAGAAGAAGTGGTGGGAAATTCTGGAAGAGGCAAAGAAAAAGCATTGGCCAGAGGACCAGGTGTTGCCGGAATATAGAAAAGCGACAGACCGGGCCCGGCAATGGGTTCTGGATAAGAAACTTGCTTCAATTCCGGAAGAAAAACTGGACGTGATTGAAACGCCGTTGTTTATGCGGTTTGTTACTCCTTACGCGGCTTACTTTCAACCGGCTCCTTTTGAAAAAGAACAGAAAGGCTTTTATTTTGTTACTCCCGTTGATGCAAGTTTGCCCGCGGAAAAAAAATCAGGACTTCTTGGTGAATTTTACATTGACGTAGAAAATACAACGGTGCACGAAGCATATCCTGGCCACCATTTGCAGTTTATTCACCAGAACAGACTCTCTAAAATTCGTAGATTGACCGGGAGTTCTTTGATGTCCGAAGGTTGGGGACTGTATTGCGAGAGACTGGCGGAAGAGTTCGGCTTCTATTCCACACCCATCGATAGTCTTCAAGCTTACCGGTGGGTTCTGGTTCGTGCGGTCCGCGTATTGGCCGATGTGGGTATGCACGTTGATGGCATGAGCTTCGAAGATGCCGTGAATTTGATGTTGGAACACACCAGGCTCGAACGCGGCGCTGCAGAAGGAGAGGTCCGCCGGTATACGCAAACTCCGACTCAACCGCTTTCTTATTTGATGGGTATGCTGATGATTCAGGATCTGCGAAACGAATATCAAAAGAAGCAGAAGGAGAATTTCCGAATTGGCGAATTCCACAATGCGGTTTTGAGCTATGGTTCCATCCCGGTTTCAATGATCCGGACTTCCATGCTCGCCAAACTGAAATAGCTCTTTAACGCAAAGGCGCAAGAAAGCAAAGAAAATAAGAAATACATTTTCTTAACTTTGCGCCTTCGCGCCTTTGCGTTATATGATAGAAAAGGCTGGAGGATTGGTATGGCGGAATGTGTTTTCTGTAAGAAGGTGCATGCTTTCGATCGTGAAGGAGCTTTTCAGATTCTGCGCAAGACCTCAGACACTTTGCGTTTGCTGTTAGATGATGCTCAAACGGAGGCATTTTCCAAAAAAGAAGCCGGCGCATGGTCGCCTCGTCAGATTCTGATTCACATGATCGATACAGAGTACGCCTGGGGATTCCGGTACCGTTACATCATGGCGGAAAAAGAACCGGTTATAACGCCTTATGACCAGAATGACTGGTCAAATACTTTCGACTACGGCGATCTGGACGCAACACAGTTAATTCGCGCCTTCACACCGATCCGTCGTGTTAATCTCGAACTTCTCCAAAGCGTTGATCCAAAATTATTCGATAAACAAGCCCGCCATCCCCAGTATGGAACGATTACTGTAGGGATGATGATTCCACATTTAGCAGCGCACGATTTAAATCATCTCCAACAAATTCGCGATCGTCTTCCTGTTGCCTGATGGAGGTTTGTGATGGTCGTTCCCAAAGATGAACTTTCATTATTCATTCGAGACTGGTATTACGCTGCCTCTGAAGGCCATGTGGAAGCGTTCTTAAACTGTTTCCTGAAGGATGGAAGCACGACCTATTTTGGCACTGACCCTCATGAGCTCTGGTATGGATACGATCAGATTAAGGAGAACATTGAGGAGAATTTTCGAACTTACGGGAAATGGACTGTGATGAGCAAGAATTTACAGGTTCAACAAGTGGGGGATGCGGCTTTTTTTACCGATGAAGTCGAATTGTCTGCTCGCTTTGGGGGAAGCAGTATCGCGGAAGACGGACGCATGTCCGGCGTTCTTGTTTTGAAAAACGGCCATTGGAAAATTGCGCATGTCCACTTCTCCTTCGGCATCGCCAATCGGGACCTCCTCCCCGGCTAATTTTTTACCGCAGAGAGCGCAGAGACCGCTGAGAAAATAAAAATAGTTTAACTCCGCGTTCTCAGCGTGCTCTGCGGTGAAATTAATACTTGAGGTTTGGGTCGGCATTCAAATCCATTTTGTTGATAATGCCGGAGGAGAGTTTGTGTTGCGCGACAGCGGCAATCATTGCCGCATTGTCGGTAGACAGAATCAAAGAAGGAAAGTAAACGGGAGTGTTCTCCTGTTTTCCCCACAGCTCCGCCTGAGTCCTGAGGTGGGAATTGCATGCAACGCCACCTGAAAACGAAACAGAGCGAGGCTTTTTCCGGTAATGAGCCTTTTTCATCGGGTCAAGCAACATTTCTATGGCGACGGTTTGGAAGGAACGGCAAATATCGACGACCGCCTCGGAATAGACTGCCGAACCATCGTGCGATGAAACATGATTTTTTTGAACGTAATGGAGAACTGCGGTTTTGATTCCACTGTAGCTAAAATCGTAAGTGTCTTCACCGAATTGCGCTTTCGTTAACCCGATCGGGTTTGCACCTTTACAGTCTGCGATCCGGTCAATTACCGGGCCGCCCGGATATCCCAATCCCAAAAGCTTTGCCACTTTATCGAAAGCTTCTCCGATTGCATCATCCCGAGTTTCGCCCAGAAGCTCGTATTGATCTTTCGAGTGCAAATGGTACAGGCTCGTATGGCCACCGGACGCGATAATGCTGAGCATCGGCATCTCAGCATTCGGATGTTCCAGGAAAACGGAGTGAAGGTGCGCTTCCAGATGATTGACACCGACGTAGGGTATATTCCATGCGTAAGCGAGTGCCTTTGCTGTGTTCAATCCGACCAGGAGGGATCCCACAAGCCCTGGACCGTACGTTACACCGATCCCTTCGATTTGTTTCGATGTGATACCGGATTGATCGATTGCTTCCTGTAATACCCAGCCGATATTGTCCAGATGATGTCTCGACGCCAATTCGGGCACAACTCCACCGAATGTCTCGTGAACTTTGACTTGCGATGAGATCACATTGCTCAAGATCTTTTGATCTTGCACGACGGCAACCGAAGTTTCATCGCAAGATGTTTCAATACCAAGCACTATCATCTTTGTGTATCGCGGGCGTCTCGCCCGCATCCCATCCTTATTATAATAATGAAAGATATGCGTAAGACGATTCACATCTCTACCGACACCCGTAACGGGCTTTACGACATCACAGAAGAAGTAAAGAAAATTGTAAAAGCATCTGAAATTCAAAATGGAATCGTTAATGTTTACGTGCGTCATGCAACTGCGGGGATCATGATCCAGGAAAACTGGGACGATTCGGTTCAAACGGACGTCGTGAATCTTTTGAAAAAAATGATCCCGGAAGGTGTGTGGCTTCATGACCGGCAGGACGGAAATGGTGATGCGCATCTGAAGTCAGGCCTGGTAGGGCCATCTGAAACAGTTCCTCTTGTGGATGGTGCAATGGCACTCGGCCGCTGGCAAAACATTTTTCTTTGCGAATTTGACGGCCCCAAAAAGCGCGAGATCCTGGTGACTGTGATCGCTGATGCAAAGTAGCGCGGACTCGTCCGCGTTTCATTTTTTATTTGGTTAAATTCTTCAGGCTGTCCAGATAAGGCGCGCGGGCGATTCCTCGTTCCGTGATGATCGCGGTCACAAGCTCGCTGGGAGTCACATCGAAAGCAGGATGGCGGACTTCAATTCCTTCAGGCGCTGTTCGTTTTCCATGAATTTCCACCACTTCCTTTGCCGAACGTTCTTCAATCGGGATTTCCTGTCCGCTCGCCAGTTTCATATCTATGGTGGAAATAGGCGCAGCAACATAAAACGGAATGTGGTTGGCTTTCGCTAATACAGCAACAGAATAGGTTCCGATTTTGTTTGCGACATCTCCGTTTGCCGCAACCCGGTCGGCTCCGACGATCACCAGGTCCACTTTCTTCTGCCGCATAAAGTAGCCGGCCATGTTGTCTGTTATTAAGGTCACGGGAATTTTGTCCTTATGCAATTCCCACGCGGTCAATCGCGCGCCTTGCAGGAAGGGGCGCGTTTCATCGGCATACACCTGCACGTTTTTGCCCTCTTCTACGGCGGCGCGAATCACGCCCAACGCCGTGCCGTAGCCGGCTGTCGCAAGCGCGCCTGCGTTGCAGTGCGTCAAAATGCGCGCCTCTCTGGGGACCAGTTCCCTTCCAAATCGGCCCATCTGCTGGTTCGCTTCAATGTCTTCCAGGTAAATTTTCTGAGCTTCAATCGCGAGGGCAGTTCTCAGATTCTCCAGCGGCATGTGTTTGTCTGCTTCGAACTTTCTTTTCATTCGATCGATTGCCCAGAACAAATTTACTGCGGTCGGTCTGGTTTTGGACATCCTTTCGCAGATTGCCGCGAAAGCCGCCTCAAGATCAGCGTTTACTGTTTGCACTCCCAATGCAATCCCCATCGCAGCCGCTACCCCGATTGCCGGAGCCCCGCGAATTACCATCGTTTCAATGGCTCTTGCGACTTCCTCTGCGGTTGTGTATTCACGGTAGACCTCTTCGGTGGGTAGAAGAGTCTGATCCACCATAATTACTTTGCCGTTTTGCCATTCAATTGTCTTAATCATGTTGCTTTGCCGCCGAGACTGTCTGAAAAGTCCCGTCCTGCTTGGCTCTCTAGTGGGAGCGCGGCCGTCTTGCCGCAAGAACACTCATCGCGCTTACAAGTTTTTGCGGACTGGAAGTCCGCGCTCCGTCTAACTTTTCGGACAGTCTCCGCTCGTCTTTCATGTTATCATTTTTTCTTTATGTTGACCCACCTCCGTGTCTCCAATTTCGCTTTGCTGGAGGAAGTTGAGCTCGACCTGGAAAGGGGATTGAGCTTCCTTACGGGAGAAACGGGCGCCGGAAAATCGATATTCATCGATGCCATCTGCCGGTTACTCGGATCGCGCGCCACACAGGATGATGTAAGGGCAGGCGAAAGCAAAGCGGTGCTCGAAGCGATCTTTGATGGATTGCCCGCGGCCGCGATGGCACTGTTGGAAGAATGGGAAATTGATCCGGAAGAGGAACAATTCATCCTGCGGCGCGAGATTCATTCTACAGGCAGAAGCCGGATGCTGATCAACAATTGCTCCGTGACTCTTCAGCAATTGCGCCAGCTTGCTCCCTATCTTGTAGATTTATTCGGACAGAATGAGCATCAAACACTGCTCGATGGAGAATCACAACGCCGTCTTTACGATGGTTGCATTGGAATTCATTCCCGTGTACAGGAACTAAGTGCGATTGCTGCGGAAATCGCAGCATTGCAAAAGGAATGGAGAGGGTTGCAGGAACGGGAGCAGCAAAGGCAGCGGAACATCGATATTTTGAAGTATCAAATCAAGGAAATTGAAGAGATCCAGCCATCAGAGACTGAAGAAGAGGAATTGCAAGGCAAAAAAGTCTTGCTGCAGAATAGTGAAAGAATTCACTCCCTTTGCGAATCTCTTTTGCAGGTCCTTCTGGAAAAAGATGATTCGCTCGTGTCCCAGCTAAAAGAGGTTCAAAGAAGTATCGGCGAGCTCGCGCGGTATCAACAGGACTTAACAAGTTTTTCAGCGCGAGTAGATGAGTATCAAGAAGACTTCTCGGAACTGGTTCACCGGCTTGAAGCAATCCGGCGCTCTCTGGATTTCGAAGAAAGTTCCTTAGACCAAATAGAATTTCGTCTGGAAACATTTCACAAATTAAAGAAGAAATATGGACCCACGATTCAACAGGTACTGGAACACCTGGAGCGATCCAGGAAAGAGCTTCAGGCGGATCTAAATGTGGAAGAAAGGGAGGAACAGCTGATTCGGGAAATTCGCGCGGCGGTCAACCGGTATGAAACGATTGCCGGTGAAGTTTCGCAGGCGCGTTCTGCCGGTGCGCGGGAGTTTGAGGCTCTTGTGGAAAAGGAGCTTCATCAGGTGGCGCTTGAGAAGTGCCGTTTCCAGGTGCGGCTGGAAGAAGAGATTCAGAGCGGCGTTTCTGAGATGGAAAACCGCTATGCGCCGCAAGGAAAAGAAATCGTGGCGTTTGAAATAGAGCCAAACGCGGGGGAGGGTTTTCGAGATCTGAGCAAAATTGCATCAGGCGGGGAACTGTCACGTATGATGCTTGCGTTAAAAGTGGTCAGCCAGAATACAGGAGAAGAGCGGGCTTTGATTTTCGATGAGATTGATGCCGGCATCGGAGGTCGCGTTGCTTATCAGGTCGGTGAGAGACTCAAACGCCTTTCGAAAGTCGCGCAGGTGTTGTGTGTTACACACCTCCCTCAGGTTGCCGCGTTTGGCGACCAGCATTATCAGGTCCAGAAGGTTTCCAAAGGTGAACGTACTATTACCATAGTACGCAATCTGGATGAAAAGAAGAGGATCGAGGAGCTGGCGCGAATGATTTCAGGAAGCGAAGTGACGGAAACGGCCTTACGTCATGCGCGTGAGCTTCGCGAACAGGTCAATGCTGGAGTGACATGAGGCTTGTTTTGCAGCGGGTCTCAGAAGCGTCTGTTTCGGTGGAAGAAAAAATGATCGGCGTGATTGGAGCGGGGCTCGTAGTGTTTCTATGCATTGAAAAAGGAGATACGGAGACGATGGCGGATCGCTACGCCGGTAAGGTTGCGTCCTTGAGAATATTTGAAGATGACGAAGGGAAGATGAACCGGTCCCTTCTGGAAACCGGTGGGAAGGTTTTGTTGATTTCACAGTTTACTCTGGCAGCCGATGCGGAAAAGGGAAGGCGACCGAGTTTTGATAAGGCCGCCGCGCCGGACCTGGCGTTGCCTCTCTATGAATACTTCGCTGGAAAACTAAAGGATGCAGGAGTGCCGGTGGTGAAGGGCGTTTTTCAGGCAATGATGAAGGTAGCGTTGGTCAATGATGGACCGGTCACTTTAATACTAGGTATTTGATTTCCTTGGCGTTCTTGGCGCCTTGGCGGTTCAAATAAGGAGGCGGTATGAAGCCAGTTGCAGGAATGATGACGCGCGCGGACTTAACATCGCAGATTAACCGCGGCGAAATCGATACGGTCTTGCTCGTTTTCCCGGATTGGTACGGACGATTGATGGGCAAGAGGTTCACAGGCAGCTTTTTCCTGGAACACGTTGCGGAAGAAGGCATGCATGCGTGTGATTACCTGCTTGCGGTCGACATGGAAATGCTTCCTGTTCCGGGATACGAGTTTACAAGCTGGGAATCAGGATATGGAGACTTCGAGTGTCTTCCCGATTTCTCCACAGTGCGCCGTACGAGCTGGTTGCCTCGAACCGCGCTGATACTTGGCGATCTGTACCGGAATGAAAAACCGGTTGAAGTCTCTCCGCGACATATTTTGCAAGTGCAATTGGAAAATGCAATGGAAGCAGGTTTTCAGGTGATGGGCGGTTCTGAATTGGAGTTTTTTACGTTTAACGAAACCTACGAAAGCGCTGCCGCAAAGAATTATCATCATTTGAACAGTGTGGGCTCGTATATTGAAGACTACCATATTTTCCAGGGTACGAAAGAAGAGGAATTGGTGGGAGCAATTCGCAGAGAACTCTGCGCGAGTGGAGTGCCTGTGGAATGCAGCAAAGGGGAATGGGGTATCGGTCAGCAGGAAATAAACATTGAATATTGTGATGCTTTGACGCAGGCGGACCGGAACATCATGTATAAACATGCGGCGAAAGAAATTGCTCACGCGCAGGGGAAAGCTGTCACGTTTATGGCAAAGTGGGATGAAAAATGCGCAGGCTCCAGCATGCACGTCCATCTAAGTTTATGGAATCCGGAAGGGGAGCTGAATCTTTTTAAGGGTGATCAAAAAATTGGACCGGTGCGCGCAAGCGACACCTTCCGCTGGTTTCTGGGTGGCTGGATGAAGCATGCGCGCGAATTGACCGCCTGTTACGCCCCGAATGTTTCTTCCTACAAACGTTATCAAGCGGGTTCCTTTGCGCCGACAGGAATAGCCTGGAGCTATGACAATCGCACTGCCGGTTTCCGCGTGGTTGGGAAAGACCAGTCGTTGAGGATTGAGTGCCGGATTCCTGGAGCTGATGCCAACCCTTACATGGTGTACGCGGCTATCCTCGCATCCGGGCTCGATGGAATCCGGAACAAGATTGAGCCACCTCCCATCTTTAAGGGAGACATTTATCAAGCGAAAGATCTTCCGCGCGTCCCCTCTAATTTGCGTGACGCAATTGCAGAGTTTGAAGCAAGTAAACTGGCACGCCAGGCATTTGGGGATCAGGTTGTGGATCACTATCTTCACTTCTTGCGGACCGAACAAACAAAATTTGATGAAATCGTCACGTGCTGGGAGCGCTCACGCTATTTCGAAAGAGTGTGAAATTCACCGCAGAGGACGCAGAGAGCTGAGAAAAAAATCAAAAAAAACTAGGAGATAAACCGGATCGATGGATAGACCGGATAAAATCAAATCATCTCCCTATCTCCCGAATCCAGCTTATCCCCTTTGGGGTGCGGGGCGGAGCCCCGCTCTGCGTACTCTGCGCTCTCTGCGGTAAAATATAGCAAATGGCGGCACCGGAACAGACGGAAAAATCCCCGAATGTCATGGGGATTCCACAGTTTTTGGGCGCGATGTACCGCTATCTTCGTCCGTATCGATCGCAAACCTTTCTCCTACTTTTGCTGCTCCTTGTGAATCTTGCTTTTACGATGGGCTGGCCTTTGAGCTTCAAATACTTGATCGATGAAGGATTGGTGGAAAAGAATGGACGCGTTCTGGCAATAACCCTCGTGGCTTTGATTGGAGGCGTACTCATTGCCTCGCTTGCCGGTGTTGGTCGAGGATACTTGTACTCTTTTCTTGGCGCAAACGTACTGAAAGACATCCGCGTAAAAACTTTTGCCCAGCTGCAACGATTGTCTATCAGCTTTTATTCCCGCGTGAGCACGGGAGACATCATGGCCCGTTTCTCCTCAGATTTGGCGGCGATGGAGAATGCGGTGACATGGGCCGCATCCAGTTTGCTCATGCATTCCATGAGTGTGTTGATCGGAAGCATCATTTTATTTACGTTGGAGTGGCGACTTGCAATGTTGACTCTGTCAGGTCTGTTACTTTGCGTCATTACACCGGGCCGCATGGCGCGCAAAGCGTCACAAATGAGCTATGGCATGAAGGAATCGGAGGCGCGTCTCAATCAGACTGTTCAGGAAAACATAGGCGCTCAGCCCGTGGTGAAGGCGTTCGGACTGGGAAAACAGGTGATGGAGGATTTTGAGCAGCAAGCCTCTGATCTTGCTCGAAAATCCCTTCAATTCAGTTTTACGGCAGACAATGTAGAGCGAATTCCAACAATCACCATCCTTGTTTTCGAGATACTCGTGGTAGGCGCCGGTGTGGTTCTGGTTTATCAGGATAAACTTACGCTCGGTACACTGATTGCGCTGCATACGTTATTCATACACATCAGTTTTTCTGTGGAAGCCGTGACGAAGGCATTGCCCGTGATTCTTCGCGCTGTTGGTGGCCTGCAGCGAATTGAAGATTTTCTGGAGGAGAAGCCGGACGTGCTGGATAAACCGGGTGCTCCCGATCTGCCGCGATTGTCTTCTGCCATCACTTTTCACAACGTGACCTTCAGCTATGACAGCGGGCAAACGGCATTGAAAGACGTTGATTTGCATATACCGCGTGGCTCGTTCGTTGCATTTGTGGGCCCCAGTGGTTGCGGAAAGAGCACCATCATCAATTTGCTTTTAAGATTTTATGAACCTAATACCGGCAAAATCTTGTTCGATGATATCGATTCGGATCAGGTGAACCTTGAATCATTGTCCGGTCATATGGCCGTGGTTTTTCAAGAGAGTTTTCTTTTCAATGCATCCGTCCGTGACAACATCAGTCTGGGCAAGCCGGACGCAAGTGAAGAAGAAATTCGTATGGTGGCTCAGGCCGCTGAAATTCACGATGTGATTCTGCGATTACCTCAAGGCTACGACACAATAGTTGGGGAAAGGGGTTCAAGCCTGTCAGGTGGTCAACGCCAGCGGATTGCCATTGCGCGCGCTCTGCTGCGTGATCCTGAAATTTTGATGTTGGATGAGGCGACTTCTGCGTTAGATGCGGAAACGGAAGCCGCCATCAATCAGACTCTCGCCCGGGTTGGCGCCGGACGGACCGTGCTTTCAGCCACTCACCGCTTATCCTCTGCTCAAAATGCAGATTGTATTTACCTGCTGACTAACGGAGTGATCAAGGAACAGGGACGGCATCCGGAATTGCTGGCGAAAGGAGATCTCTACGCGAGGCTCTGGCAAAAGCAGAGCGGTTTTTCTTTCAGTGAAGGACTTGCTCAAGTTGATCCGGAAAAATTAAAACGTTATCCGATACTCGAAAGTCTTGATTCCAGCTTATTAGAAGAGATGGCATCACTTTTCGTAACGGAATCTTATCCTGCCAACAGGATTGTGGTCCGCGAGGGCACGTCTGGTAATCGTTTCTATTTAATTGCGCGAGGAAGGGTATCCGTTCACAAGACGAATGCAAACGGTTTCGAAGAAAAAGTCGCTATTCTGGATGACGGGGATCACTTTGGAGAAGTTGCTTTGATCCAAAACGTTAAGCGTACCGCGACGGTCCGGACTTTAACGCCCTGCGTTCTACTCACCCTGCACCGTGAACATTTTCAGAATCTGCTACAACAAGCCCCTCATGTGATGGAAGCGCTCCGCAAAACCCAGGAAGTCCGCGCCGAAAAAGAAACCACCGATCGCATAAAACTCAAATAATTTTTTGATGCTAATAAAAGGATTTCCACCTCAGTCATTTTCTTTCTCCGAAAACGGCAGAGCGAAGTAAAACGTGGCTCCCTCATCCACTTTTGCTTCAGCCCATATGCGTCCGTCATGTTTCTGGACGATTCTGTGGGCGATGGCTAAGCCCACGCCCGTTCCTTCAAACTCCTGAATGCTATGAAGCCGTTGAAAGACACCGAACAACTTATCAGCGTATTTCATATCAAATCCGACCCCATTATCTTTTACCCAGTAAACAATTTCATCTTCTTCAGCACGGCTGCCGATTTCAATGATCCTGGGTTCGCTCTTCCGCGAAAACTTAACGGCGTTAAAGATAAGATTAACTAAAATCTGGCGGAGCATGGCGCTATCTCCGCGGATCCGGGGCAGCGCATGCACCGTCACTTCGTTTTTCTTTATGTATTGATCCCGTTCCAGTTCTTCGAGAACTTCCTTTACCAACTGATCCATGTCAATGTCGTCCGATCGTGTTTCGAGTCTACCCAAACGGGAGAGAGTTAACAGATCATCGATCAGCTGTCCCATTTTTTGTGTGTTGGCTCTGACAATATCCAGGAACCGCTTTCCTTCAAGACTCAAGATTGATGAAGAATCTTTGAGAAGCATTCGTGAAAAACCATCGATGGCGCGTAGCGGAGCGCGTAAATCATGCGAGACGGAATAGGCAAAACTCTCCAATTCCTTGTTTGAGGATTCCAGTGCGAGTGTTTTTCTCTTCAGTTCATCCATTGTTCGTTTCAGCGCAACAAGATTTCGCACACGCGCCAACAATTCTTCAGTGGAAAATGGTTTCAAAATAAAATCCTGAGCTCCACTGACCAGAACTTTCACGCGAAAATCCAGATCGGCTTTTGCCGTTAACAGAACAATTGGAATTCCTGTCAGTTGCGGTTTTTTGCGGATTTCACTTACAAGTTGATCGCCGCTGATTTTGGGCATCATTACATCGGTGAGGATAAGATCCGGCCTCATGGATAGTGATTTTTCCAGACCTTCCTTACCGTCATATGCCAGACCTACGTGGAACTCATCAGAGAGTGTTTCGGCGATAAAACGAATCATCTCGCGATTGTCCTCCACAACGAGGACCGATGGTTTGGTACTGTCCTGCGCTTCTTCAGGTTGGGAGCTTTCAACCGTCTGAAGTTCGTAAAGAATTGCTTGTGGCATCAGACTGGAGTAACTGCTATTGCCCTGGTCGTGGATCGCCGCTTGTTGGGGCGCTTTCAAAGGGAACCGCGCGACAAACAACGCTCCCCCTTCAGGAGCCGTGGAGACATGGATGGTGCCCCGATGCAGTCCAACAAAATCCTTTGCTATCGCAAGACCCAATCCAGTTCCTCCGGTTGTTCGGGTAGAACCTCCTTCGCCTTGACGGAATCGCTCGAAAATGATTTCACGAAATTCCGGAGGCACGCCCGGGCCACTGTCCACCACCGACAGAATTGCGTCGCCATCGATTGTCGTCAGCTCGCAACGCACAATGCCGTTGTGCGGGGCAAACTTGAAGGCGTTCGAGAGCAAATTCAGAATAATTCGCTGCATCTTTTCCGGATCAACCTGCGCTTGCAGCGTCTCAGGCGTGTTTACGGAATAAGCCACTCTTCTGTCGGTGGCTAAACTTTCAAAATGGGAACCGGTGAGCCGCACCAATTTCGCCAGATCGATTTCGCTGAAATTGGGGACCATTTTTCCCGCTTCCATCTTGGCAACATCCAGCAGGTCATTGACGTGTTTCAGCAAGATCATTGCATTTTGCAAAATGACTTCAAGAGAATACCGTTCCGCTGGAGTGCCCCGTCCTTCGCTTAGGAGCTTTGATGTTGGCCCTAGAATAAGCGTCAATGGTGTGCGTAACTCGTGGCTAATGTTGGCAAAAAACTGAGTCTTTAGCTCGTTCATTTCGTAAAGCCTTTCGTATATCTGTTTCAGCTCTACTTCCCGTCTTTCTAGCTCCTCATTTGCAGTTCGAAGTTGCCGGTTTGCTTCTTGCAGTTCTTGAGCGCGTATGTAGATTTCACCCTCAGTTTTTTCAACCCGATCTCTCAACTCCTCTGTGAGTTTGTTTTGTTCGATCCCTTTTTGTTTCAGGCGGACAAAGTCTGTAACATCCTCCACTCGATGAATAATGTAGAGGATTTCCTCCTGCGGATCCAACACAGGTGAGTTACGCGGGCTCCAGTATCTTTCCTCAAAACCGCCCCCTTGCGATTCCGGACGCCGAATGTCATATTTTTGCACCGCCATGGTATCGGGCACTTTGGTTTGTAGGACCCGTCTTAAGGAATCATGGAGGTTACGGACGCCGGTCGCGTTAGGATCGTCCGGATTGTCTGGAAAAACCTCAAACAGATTTTTCCCAAGGATTGTCTCTCGACGAGTCATTGTAGCGGCCAGGTAAGCATCACTGACAGCGACTATTTCCAACGTCTTTGTAAGTACAAGATACAGCCCCGGGACGGATTCAAATAGAATCCTGAAATCAGGCGACGCGGAAACTTCCTTCTTCAAATTACATCCCAGTTTCAAGTCTAACATTTTTTTCGACGAGCACCGGAATAACAAGCAACCAGAATGAGTCTTGACATATGTTTCAGAATTCGTATTATTACTGCTGCCACCAGAAATGGTGGATCCCTCAAGATCCTTCGGTTCTTTAAAATCTGAAGTTTTCAAGAAACGAAAGGGATTTTGTTGTCTTTAAGACATTTTGTTCTTTGAAAAATGGACAGTGTAAACGATGAGTGAGGGCACTCAGAAAGTTTCTTTTTGACCCTTGTACAAGGGTCAGACTCGATTTTAACTGTCTTG
>JAKEFK010000063.1 GCA_022616075.1 bacterium | reverse complement strand
TTAGAGCGGGGGGTTAAAGATTATTGGAACTATATGGCACTATTTCATGCAGGCACCGGTGACGTTCCCGGTAATTATTTCTTGCTGAAAAATACACCGTTTACGTCCGAGGAATTGGATTATTTGCATAAATATGCGGAAAGAATGGGAAAAAGCCGGGGATACTGGCTTCTCTATAGTCCTCGAATGCAGAAAGAAACACTTTTCACAGATTTCATGCGACCGGGTCAAAGAGAGCAAATGATCAAAGAAGCTCCTTATGAACTGAGAGCCCCTAGCGATGATTGGCCCTTCATAGAACATTCTTTTTTCCTAAAATCCCTTTTCTCTTTTGAACTGCGTAAAAAGATTGAAAATCCATTCTGGCAGGAAGCAGATATCATTCGGATGAACGCTCGCGGGATTCTATCGGCAATTTCGATTTATATCATCTTGCTGGAGGCTTTGGTTCTGGCAACCGTATTCCTTATTTATCCGCTGGTAAGAAGCAAGCCACTGGGGATACATACAAAAGAAACGTGGCGTTTGCTCATTTATTTTTTCTGCTTGGGGGTAGGATTTATTTTTGTCGAGATAGCTCTCATTCAGAAATATATCCTTTTTATCGGTTATCCCGTTTATTCGGTTGCGGCCATCGTCTTTTCGCTTTTGCTCGCAGCAGCGCTGGGAAGTCTATATACGAATCGTTCTTCAAACGTTTCTCGAAGTCTGAAATTCGCAGTGGCTTTTATTTGCGCTTCGATTCTCTTTCAGGTTCTTCTTGTTCCGATTCTGTTTCAAAAATTCCTTTCTGCTCCCTTTGCAGCAAGGATGGCTCTATCCGTTATTTTCATTTTCCCTGCTGGTTTTTTCATGGGTATGCCATTTCCTCTTGCACTCTCCTGGATGTCACGCCATTTACAATCGTTCGTTCCGTGGGCGTGGGGTATGAACGGATATGCTACGGTTTTAGGGAGTGTATTAAGCGTAATACTCGCTTTAAACTTTGGTTTTCGAAGCGTCTTGATTACAGCCGGTCTGATCTACATTGCTGCGTATTTATGCATTCGACCGGCTATACAGAGGTAGGGGCGGCGCTTGTGGCCGCCCGCGCGGGCAGGCACAAGGCCTGCCCCTACGATTTTATGGCACTCCGGCGCAATAATTTGTAGATCCGCACCTCTGCCAGTGCAGATACACATTTCGAAGTCCGGTGGACGGCCAGTATTTTCCGCCTCCGATGTGAACTCTAAATGTGTTATTTCCCAGGGCGTAAACTTTACAGATAACGCCTATCCATTTTTCCGGTCCTCCGTAGATGATATCGCCGCCGTGCTTGAGATCTCCGCACTGATAGAAAACGTCAGCGCAGGTTGCGGCATTGTACAGTTTTACGGTAACCGTTCGTGCAGATTGATTTTGTGCGACGACGACTCCGTACAAATCCGGACTTCTTTTAGTCACTGGATTGGAGCACAGTTGTCCCCCCGTCGGAATCTTTTGAATGTCCAGCCGATGGGATGCAGAATCTGTAAGATTCGAGTCGTCTGTAACGGTTAACTTCACATTGTAGGCGCCGTTGTTGGTGTACTTATGGGTGACCTTTTTCCCGTTTAGTTTTGTTGAATCCCCCATATCCCAGTCGAAGTCGACAATGCGTCCGTCCTGGTCTGAGCTGGCAGATGCATCAAACTCAATAATCGAGCCTGGCTCAGTATTGCCAATCGTGGTGAATTCAGCCTGTGGTCCCTTTCCACGAATTCCTACTTCTTTGAAAACCTCACCGGAAAGACCATCATTATCCGTGACCTTCAATTTGACGTTAAACTCACGGCTTGTGTCGTATTGGTGACGGGTGACTTTTCCCTTGTCATGTCTTCCATCTCCGAAATCCCATTGATACTCAACAATTCGTCCATCATCCCTGCTGCGATCGGCATCAAAACGGAATACTGTGGATGTGTCGCCATTATTCGGATCCACATCAAACACAGCGATGGGAGCCCGGACATTTTCAATGACCAGAGCGCGAGTGGCCGAGCTCTGTCCCCCTTTATTGTCCGTTACTTTAAGAGTTGCCGTAAAGTTTCCGTGAGAGTTGTAAGTGTGTTCTGTTCGAACACCGGTAGCATTCGAACCATCGCCGAAATTCCACTCGTATTTGGAAATCGAGCCATCCGGATCGTTGGAAGCACTCGCATCAAACTGAACAGGAGTTCCTTTTCCGGTTTTTGTCGGTGATGCGGTGAAAGAGGCAACGGGCGCGCGGTTTGTATCGATCGTGAATCCCCCCTCCAGTACGGCAGTGCCCTTTAACGTGGTGACGCGAACCGTTTTCGGACCGGCCGTCGCATCCGCTTTCACTGAGAATCGAACCGAAAGCTCGGTTGGATTCACAATGTTTGTTTCCAGAATGCGAATGTCCCCACCCAGATCCACCGCCACAATCCCTTTGTAGTTGGTCCCCCGGATCTGTCCTTGCACATTCTCCTGACCAGGAAAGACCTGGTTGGGAGACATGAAAAGAATGGTGGGCGCATCTTCGCTACTGGTTAAGTCGTCTTGACAGGCAACGACAACAACCAGAAGAAGCAAACAAAGAAAGAACAGGCTTTTCCTCATCATCTCCGTGTGTCCTCCAAGTACTATACTTGTAATATGAGTATACTTCAAAACCAAAAAACACGTCAAATACTACTTATGTAATATGACATGCTCGAGCATACCTTCGTTTTTTTAGCGAAATTCCTCGATGGATGGGGCGCCCTCAGAAGGGAAGGAGTAGAGGAGGATTCAGTTACAGAAGTCTGCGCTTCCGCAGTGCTGCCAGTGCAAGTAGACATTTTGTTGACCCACGTTCGGGAATCCCTTACCACCGCCCAATCTCACTTGAAAATTATTATTGCCTAGATCGGAGATCGAACAGATTTGTCCGTACCATATTTCTTTGCCCCCGATGCCATCGCCGCCGAGTTTTACATCTCCGCACCGGTAGAAGACGTTTGCGCAGCTTGCGGAATTATAAAGCTGGATTACGATCGTTTTAGAGGCGTTATCGGCGGAAGCAACTGTTCCGTAAAGATCGGGAGAGCGTTTGCTGACCGGAACTGTGCACAGGGTGCCTCCTCCACCCGGAATTGGACCGGGCGAAGGTCCAGGACCGCCGGTGACATTGGCTAATCTGGTCCCAAAACTGCGAACTCCGGAATTATCAATAACATTCAATGTCACAGGATGGGTTCCTGCAAACTTGAATTTGTGATTCACGATCATACCGGTCCCGGTTGTACCGTCTCCGAAGGCCCACACATAACTCTTGATTCTGCCATCCGGATCACGGCTGCCGCTGGCATCGAATTGAAATAACGTATTGATATCTCCTTGTGAAGGGCTGACTGTGAATTGCACGATCGGAGCCTGACTGGCATCGACGTCCAGAAACTGCCAGGCCTCCGACGAAAGATTTTCGCTGTCGCTCACGATCAAAGTCGCGCGAAAATTGCCCGCCCGTGTGTAAGTATGATTGACCACCTTTCCGGAATCTTGTTTGCCATCACCGAATTGCCACTTATATTGCGCGATTCCCTTGTCATCCGTGGATTTGGAACCGTCAAATCGAACTTCATCACCTTTATAAGTACGGAAAGGAGAAACTGTAAATTTTGCTTCTGGGTAACGGTTATTGCCGATGGAGATTCCATTGTTTAAATTGCCGGCTCCGGACGTGGTAGCAACAATCACGTTGCGAGGCCCCGGAGCTGCATCGTGTTGTACGGAGAAGAAGATGTAAATCTCCGTTTCGCTGAGAGCCTGAAATGACTCTACATTGACGCCATCTCCGAGACTGATGGACATTAAACTAACAAAATTGGAACCGTGGATACGCCCTTCAATATCGGTCTGTCCGGGATTTACGGTTGCAGGGCTCACTCCCGTGATTCGGGGCTGTTGAAGATTAGTGCTGGTGCTGTCGTCCGTTCTGCTGCAGGAGTAAATTGCGAGAGAAATGAGGATAATTCCCGTTAGCAGAGTCCTTCTCAAAACAGACAACTCCAAGTTGTTTGCAGGCATTATACCTTAGAAGGGTTCAGGGATTCAAGGCTCGTTTTTAACGCAAAGACGCTAAGTCGCCAAGAAAAAAATAATCATTTCTTTCAGATTGAAAATAGGGAATCTGAAATCTGAAATGTTGTGGCTTTGCCGCTTTATGTCTTGGCGTCTTTGCATTCATCATTAATTTACGATGTAGCCGAGAGCCCTGAGTTGCTCGCGGGTTTCTTCGTCCATTTGAGGTTGCGCTGAGGTGGTTTTGACGAATTGCGATGCAATATTCTGATTTTGCTGGAGCATCTTTTCATAAACGAGCTTGAATTGTCTGGCCGTTTCCTGGTTTTCCTGAATGAGATTTGTTTTTTCCTCAGGATCCTTTGAAATATCGTAAAACTCCTCTTCTCCCTTTGAGCTGCGTGGAAAGATGGCGGTTTGGTTTCCAATCCTGATTCTATATTGTTCGACTTGTTCCGAGATGACCGGTCGCCCGGATTCAATGCTCATTTGATTTCGGGCAACTGCCAGCAGATTCTTACCTTGAAATGGAAACGGACGTCCTAAACCGAGTGCGGCAAAAACGGTTGGCATGATATCCACTGCTTCGACCGGCGCTTCAATTCGAGTTCTCGGTCCATGCGGAATCCGTATGATTAGGGGGATTTGCAGTTGAACATTGTAAAGCTGATTGTGCCCCCAGTAACCGCGCTCGCCCAAGCTTTCTCCATGATCACCCAGAACGACAATAATTGTTTGATCATAGATTCCGAGTTCCTTTAATGTTCTGAAAATCCGTCCGAGTGAATCATCAACATAATTTACTTCAGCGGCATACAGAGAGCGAACGAATCTCTCGTCATCCCCGCTAAGATTTAATAGATTGTAATAGTCATGGCTGCACTTGCCACTTTTGACCTTTCCTTTATACCAGCCTGCAAATTTCTGAAGATATTTTTCGGGAGGCGCAAAAGGGCAATGAACTTCATACGTATGAAGAAATAAGAAAAATTTCTTGTTAGAATTACGTTCCAGCCATTCAACCGCCATGCGTTCGGTCCGGTTCACGCGAAATTTTTGTTTGCCCTTCGGCTCCCAGTACGTATGAAAACCACGACCAAAACCAAATGTGTGTGAAATCTGTCCACCGCCGACGAAGGCGGCAGTCGTAAAACCTTTGGATTGCAGAATCTGCAGCGGATTCTTCAACTTCTCATCCGGAACCGAATACATGGAAGTCTTGTGAATTCCAGGGTAGAGCGAATAAAGGATGGATTTATGCGCAGGCGCGGTTGTGGAAGCCTGGGATGTTGCATTCAGGCTTACGATGCTCTCCTGGGCCAGACGGTTGAGATGCGAACTGGTTTTCATTTGTGGATTGTAGACGCCAAGGTAATCGGGGCGCAGGCAATCGATGGAAATGAGAAGAACTTTATCTATCGAGGTCCCGGGATTCTCTTCTTTTGTCTGAGGCTTGCATCCTGCCTGGAAGAGGACGAGCAAGAGTGTAAGAAAGGAGATGGGGAGATAGCTCAGGGATATGGAGATATGATCCTTTTTTTTCATCCCATTATCTGCCTTTATCTCCTGATCTCCCATCATTTGAAGAGGTAAACTGAAAATTGTTCGAAATCCAGGAGCTTGCCTGCCGGATATTTTATTTGTAGCTTTTGCAGCAAGTATCTATCCGAACCCTTCATCATGTGCGGATCTTTAATATAGGCTCTCCGGATCGTAGAACGAATGTAGGGAATTTCCATTTGATGATATTGATTCCACCAATGATAAAAATTCTTGTCATTGTCATCTCTCATCCACCACATATTTCTTCGAGTCAACTGTAATATAACGAGAGTTTGTTTTGTTCTGGTGAATTCCAAATCATCCGTCAGGAGCTGATGTAACGACTTGTCATAAGTCAAGTACTCAATTGTCGCATGAAAAAAATGTTGCGGAGCTAGATAAATATCGTATCGACTCCCAAACCTGTTAACATAATCCGCGATTTCTGTCTCTGCGCTGTCCATTCCCCAGAGCGATGTGTCCTCCGGAGTCTGAGAGTCCAGAATCGATGCGTATCGAAATAACCCATCATTGATGCCTGTAAATAGATTGCCTGCAAGAATCAAGGCAAGAAGCATTGTCGCCAGAGTTCGATTTGCAGCGAGAATTTTTATGGCTGCAAAAATCCCGAACGTTGAAAATAGTAAAGCGGGGGGCAATGCTCCCAGGTTTCGGGAAGCATGAGGCGCAGCCGCCCCGAGAATGCCGGGAAGAATCGTGATGGAGAAATAAAAAAGCAGAAAAAATGAGTAAGGTTGTCGAAGATGAACGAGCGTTATCACCGCGCCCAGCACAAAGAAACCGGTAGAGAAGGGAGAGAGTCCCGGTTCTTCTTCGACGTTATGTCTCGCATTCGGATCAGACTTAAAGACGAATAATCCAACCGTATCTTTGGTCGATTGCCAGATTAGTCGGACAGGTGATTCTTTTTGGTTGCTCAATACTCCCGTCCGTTTCATTCGACCGGAGAAGTGCTGAGGATTCTTCACAAAATGATAGGCAAGCGGAGCTGTCACAAGAAAACAAACGATGATGGCTACGGCCAGTCCCTTCAAATGAGCTCGTATTTGGGATCGAACACCCTTATCCAATAGAAAAGCGATCCATACAAGCGGGAAAATGCGGTATGGAATGTAAGTGTGAAATCCGAGTCCGGCTGCGATTCCCCCAGCGATAAAAAATCCGTAATTTTTCTTTTCCGATTTCATTCCGTAAGCTAGAAAACAGAGTGAAGCGACTTCAAACAGGAGCATCAAATTGATCCGCAATCCGAAGCGATTGTAAATGATGGCGTACTTGGAGAATGCAAGAAGGAAGACGGAAACCATAGCAATTTTCTGGGAAAAAATCTTTTTCGCAAAAAAATAAAAGCACACGAGCGTGAGCATTCCGGCCAGCGCTGTGACGGCGCGAATCGCAAACGCTGAGTATCCGAATAGCCAGGTGGAAGCAGCGTCCAGATAAGCAATCAAAGCTTCCCTGCCGGAGTTCCAGGCAAGAAAAAGAGGTCGAGCTCCCAGTTCGCGAATGGCGATTGCATCCAGCCCGTTGTAAGCCTCATCCAGGAAAAAACCAACAAAAAGGCTTTCTAGCTTCCAGAACCGGAGAAAAGCCCCGGACAAGATGATAAGGATAACAAGGATCCTTCCGCTTGGAACTTTCTCATCGCCAAAATGGCTTTGCCAGAGTCTAGAGGCGGCTTCACCCTTACGGAAGTATTGAAATAGATAAAGGGCCGATAGGATTAATACGCCAGTGGCTATCCGAAATAACGAGCTGTAGAAAGGTGCAAACGACGCAGAACGCTCAACATAGATCTTCAGGAACGCATCTGCCGTGAGCAATAAAATAAGTGCAACGATGGCAAAACCTTTCTTCATGGTAAATTGCAATCTTCTCACGAAGGGACGAACGTTAAAAGGCGCGAAGGACTGTGATGTGGAAAAAAATAGGGGGCGGACTCTGTCCGCCCCCTACGAAACTTCTTAGAGAAATTCTAGTTGCAGTAAAGGTTAAAGTAGAATGGGTTGCACGTTGCAGCGTGAAGGTAGATCTGCGGCGCGGTTTTTACTACAGGTCCGTTTCCGCCACCGAGTCGAACCCGGTACGTTCCATCATGGCGGTCATACATTTCGCAAATCGTACCGTACCAGACTTCATTAGGAATGGTAATTCCGCCCTGTCTGATGTCACCACATTTGTAGTAGAGTTTTCCACAGCCCTCCGCAGTGCCTTGTGTCTCAAAGACCACGTTTCTACCCGGGCCGACTTCAAGGATCTTAATGATGATATCGGGGTTGCCGTTCTTGCCTTGTCTACCACTTCCTGCACATTTTGTCTCTGATATCTTGTCGACCTTGATTAATCGCTCATTGGCACCGCTGATTCCTTTGTTATCGGTTACCGTAAGAGTGACGGTATACTCACCTTTTTTGCCAAATTGATGTGTTGCTTTTTCTCCTTTCTTACGGTCCCCATCACCAAAATCCCAAAGGTAGCTATCAATTTTCCTGCCTTCCGGATCGAAGCTTTCGCTGCCATCAAATTCGAAATTGGTGGTGGTTCCTCCTTCTCCGTTCGGTGTAACTTTAATGACCGCAACAGGAGGCGCGTTGTCAAGAACATCGATGTTCCGTCCGGCGGAGGCCGTTGCCTGATCATTGTCTGTCACCGTTAACTGAACGTTGAAAGTGCCGAGATTGGCGAATTTGTGTTTGACCTTCTTACCGTTCGCGCTTTGGCCGTCACCGAATTCCCAACGGAACTGTTTGACGTCACCGTCCGAATCTCTTGAGCCACTCCCATCCATTTCAAATTCGGTTGCTCTCGAACCGGCAGGAGGAAAAACAGAAAATTGCGCTAGAGGCGCTCTGTTATTGATTACAGTCAGGGCACCCGCAGTCGCAGTTCCGGCTACAGTAGTAACGCTGACGGTGCGCGGGCCCGGTGCTGCATTTCCTGCAACTGTGAAGCGGACTGTAATCTGGTTTGCGCCTACCACACTGAAGCTGTCCACTGAAATCTGATCTCCCAGACTCACCGCACTGGCTCCGCCGAAGTTATTTCCAGAAATGGTCCCTTCACCTTGTTGACCAATGCTCACCTGAGCAGGACTAACACCCGTTATTGTCGCGAGTATATTACGTACCACCGCGTCATCGTCACCGCATCCACTGATGCCGATCACAAAAAGAATCAAGATGGATATTCGAAACTTCATTGTGAAACTCCTCATCACCTTTTTGCGGGGAGTATAACATGGTTGAATAGCCTAAATCCAGAGGAATTTTCGCTACACAGCGAGGGGGAAAGCCAGACGCTCAGATCTTATGGCAACGAGGTCAAAGCCTCTTCTGTGGCCCGAAGTAGTGCATCCGGACCGACAGGGGCTCCCGTTGCTTGTTTCATCCAGAGATCCGGAGAGATGCGGCCGAGTTTTGTGATTCGCTCGAATTCCGGACCGATCGCTCCCACTTGATTCATTTTCTCCTGAATCTGAAATGCGATCATGCGCCCAATCGGATAGTCGGGCAGATAGAGCATCCGTTCAATCATGTGGGAGTAAATGCCGAGCAGAACTACATCCTTCGTTTTGAAAACGGGAGCGTAATAACGGTTCCAGATGTCTTTTGAAATCTGCAGGGTGGCATCGCGCAATTGATCGGGCGTTGCCTGCGGATGTTCATACATCCAGCGCCAGACCTCCATTTCGACAAGCGCCACTCCTGATATTTCATAAGCGTTCCAAAAATCATTCAAAGCCTGAATGGCAAGTCCGGACGATTCCGGTTTGGCCAGGCCCAGTAGCTCCAGATCCCGCGCTTGAAAAACAAAAGCAAGCGCTTCCGTGAAGGCCGTGTTCGGGACTCCTTTCAAGAAATATGAATCTATGTCGTATAGAGAGAAGGTTTGCTCAACATTGTGACCAAGCTCGTGGACAGCAATGTTGTAGCCTTTGTAATTCATTCCGGTCTTTTCCACGCGCGTGCGCAAATGTGATTTGTCACCACGGCGTTCGGCCCCCCAGGCGTGTCCCGATCCGCGTGCCGGATCTACTACAATTTTAGAAGCAACGTATTCGGCGCGCTCTTTTGAGAATCCCAGTTTCTGAAGAATATTGGGAATGTCGGCTTCGAACGCCTTTGGTGTGGGATATTTTTTTGCAACAATTTCATCGAGCTCTTTTTCCGTGTATTGCTGTTTGGCTTTGAATCCTGAATACCAGATATCAAAGGGTTCCAGCTTGCGGCCCAGTCGCTCTTCAATCACGGCAGCAACTTTTGGCACGAGCGGAGAAGAGACGGCTTGAATGAGCATTTCGCGCATCCGTTTTTCTGGAATTTCTCTTTCCTCATTGAATTTCCGGTCGATCAAGCTGGGAGCCGTCGGCGAAAAAGGATCCTCTTTTCGTGCGGCGAGAAAATTATTCAGCAGTTTTTCATAGCGGCGATTTTTTTCCGGTTCGTTCGAAATCTCCTGATCGGCAGGCGGAGGCGAATCGGAATCCTGAACAGCGGCTTTCTGGACTTCATTTGCATAGGGACTCCAATCCACGTGTGGATTGTTGATTACCACGCGCGGAATCGTCTGGCTGACAATGGTTTCCATGACCTTCTGGATCATGCGTTGTTTTTCCAGACCTTGCGGGTCTTCGTAATTTGATTTCAATTCATCGCGCAAATTCCAGTGGGAAAGCAATCTCAGTTTGGCCGGGAACAAACGCCTACCCTGCTGATCCAGCAAGTGGTGCATCCAGATGTTGTACTCCGAGATGTAGAGCGAAGCATCAGCCGAAGCTTTTCCGATCTCCGCATTCACTTCAGCCGGAACCCTTCGCGAAAAGATCTGCGCAAGTCTCGCTTCCGCCCATTGACGCCGGGACCAATTCTCTCCCTTCAATCTCTGATCGAGTGTTGTGAGCGGATAATTCATAAGCGCAATAAAGGCCAGCTTGTTTGCAAAGAAATCATCATTGATATGAGCGTACGGATCAAAAGCGCCAAGAATTTCATCAACCGGCAATATCGGACCGGCGTTCAGATCCGATTGCTGGCGAAAAGCGACATTGATTTCATGGAGATGGCCTAGTAAAGCTTCAAAAGCAAACTCAAGACGCTTGAAGGTCTCGTCCAAATTCCTCTGGTCGGCTATGAAATTGTTCCGTACAAACTCTTCAAAGGCAGCCCAGTCTCCATCCGTATCTCGCCAGTATTCGGAAGCCTGACGGAGACCCTGTTGAATCCGGTTGCGTGAAGATTCACCATGTTTATCGATCAGTTCTTGTTCCATTTTGGTTACTGAAGATTTCAAGTTAACGGTTTGAGCATAGGCGAGAGAAGCGATTAAGAATATAACCGTCAGAATAACTTTTTGCATAATCAATCTTGCGGACGAGACGTCCGCGCAGCCGGCTAAAAGCCGGCGGACATCAATGCCGCCAGAATGGCGGCGCTCATCTTTGCTGCCAGTAGATGAGCGCCAGCCTCCAGGCTGGCATAAATGACCGCCGGCATTCTGCCGGCATGGTTCCTTTAGAAAGCCGCGTTACAAACCTAATTTCTGAAGTTTTTTGTTGAGCGTGTTGCGGTGCAAGCCAAGAATCTCAGCGGCTTTGTTTTTATTTCCTTTCGATTTTTTCAGTGTGAATTGAAACAAAGACTGCTCCAGATGAGGCAGAAGCAATCTGTAAAGATTACCGGCTGCTGTCGATGTGGAGTTTTGCACGTAAGATGTTAGTTTCGAGTTGAGGAACAGCGCAAGTTTTTCAAATGCTTTGCCATCTCCCGTCGCCTGTCTTTTGAGATTGGGGAGGTGTTCCGCTCTGATATAACTTCCCCGGCAATTGGAAAGCGCGAATTCCATCGCTTTCTTTAGCTCATCCAGATTTTCGGGCCAGTCGTGAGCCACGAGCACTTCGGTTGCCTCCGGTGAAAGTTCCTTACGGGAGATCTTTTGATCAGCCGCGAGTTTCTCCAGAAAGTGATGAGCATAGATGGGAATGTCTTCTTTGTGGTCTCTCAGTGGCGGAACATACAAAGGTAAGAAGTTCCAGTCATAATAAAGATCGAGCGGAATTTTTCCATCTTCCAACTCCTGCCGGAAATCCTGATCCGTTGCCACAATGAAACGAAAATGATGGTCCCTTTCCCGGTTAGCATGCGAACACTTGTACCTTTTCGCCTTGTGAATTGTTAACAATTGCTGGTGAGCAAATAACGAAAGGGAAGCCCAGTTGGGAACATAAAATGAAGAATCGAAAGGATGATCCTCATCGATTCCGAGGAGCTCCTCCTGCGTGGAGTCGCGCACTTCATTTCCGGGAATGATGTGAAAAGGAGAGGCGCTGCGGTGACTGTAATAATGGAGGGCGCGAGCAACGGTTTTCTTGCCTGATCCCGGCTCGCCTATCATCATTACCGCGCAGTCGACATTGCAAAGCCGGCCTATCATTTTATAGACCTGGTGCATGACGTCGGTTTTGCCCAACAAAAGCAGCTTATCGATGGTCTGCGCAGACGGCATCAATCAGTTTTCAGCAGGTTTGTTGATGACCACGAAACTCTGTTTTCGAAGATCATCCATGAATGATTTCTGGTATTTGTCGGCGCGCTCCTGCAGCAGCACGTTATAGATCTGGCTGCGTGCTTCCTCAAGAGGAATTGCCTTTGGTTCCGTCCGGTCTTCCACCAGAAAGATGGCCCATCCGGAAGGGACTTCCACCAGATCGGTGTAAGATCCCACAGGCGTTTCATCCAGAGTCTTGGCCACTTTCGAATCGAGCTCAGAAGAAGTAACGACCGAGCTATCATCGGCTTTCATGTGCGGAAAATTCTCCGGAGTTAACTCCATCTTGTTTCTCAAAACATTTAAGAGCGAGCGCGCTTCTGCGTTCAATACTCCCTTTTCAACTCCTTCACCCGTGATCGTGTACCGTTTGATCTTGATCACCGGGGGCGTTGTGAGCTCGGATTTATGCGCCTCATAATGATTCTTGATTTCATCTTCGGTGATATTCACTTTGCCCTGAACGTAATTCCACAGAATGCGTTGCTGAATAATCCGCCTGCGAAAATCTTCGCGCAGCTGCGTGATGGAAGAACCTTCCTTTTGCAAGGCCTCCGCCAGAGCAGCGTCGTCCGGTATGCTGTTTTCTTCTCTTAGACGCTGGACAGCCGCCTTGATTTCCTCTTCCACGTTTAAATCCAGTTCTCGCGCTTTCTGCTCCAGAAGCTTTTGATTGATGAGAAAATCGAGCAATCCTTTTCTCTGATTGGCGTAATTCGTTTCCAGTTCCTCTCCCTGGAACTGCCTGCTCATCTGTTCGTACAGACGCCGCTCTTCTTTTTCGTATTCGCTTCTGGTAATGATCTCGTTTCCGACACGGGCGACGATTTCTTCCACAACCACGGCAGCAGAAAGCTGCAGTGCCACCAAAAAGAATAAGCATGAAAACAGTTTGCTCATAAGAAAATCTCCAAAGGGATTTTTGGATTCTAGCACGATGCGAGTTCGTTCAGCAATCGATCCAGAGTCTCAAATAGATTATTTGGAATATAAAGCTTTTCGCCCTGGTAAGTCAAAATGCCGGAGGGGGTCAGACGTGCTTCTTTGTATTTGCGGATGAAGGCGAGAATACAATCGGTCCTTACCGGTCCATCTTCGGTCAATTGAAAGAAGAGGGTCCCATTCGAATGATCGATCGACCTGATTCTCAGTTGTTCCGCTTTCAATTTGGTCACGCCGTACTTGAGTAAGTTCTCCACGACTTCAGGAATCATGCCGAAGCGGTCCTGAATCTCTTCGCGAATCGACGCGATCTGATCTTCAGAGCGAATCGAAGCAATCCGTTTGTAAAGCATCAAACGGTGGTTCATATTCGGCACATAATCTTCGGGAATCCGGATATCGAGATTGAGATTGATCGTGGAAGAAAAGTCGGAAGGCGCTTCTTCACCCTGGATTTCTTTCACCGTTTGTTCCAGGAGCCGGCAATAGAGCTCGAATCCAAGCGCGGCAATGTGACCATGTTGTTCGCTTCCCAGCAGATTTCCGGCTCCGCGAATCTCCAAGTCCAGAGCGGCCATCCGGAAACCGGAACCGAGCTCTGTGAACTCCCGCAAAGCAGCAAGACGCCTTCGCGCGATTGGTGTCAGTTCTCTTTCTGAAGGGATTAGGAAATACGCATAAGCTCGTCTGTGAGATCGACCCACGCGGCCACGCAGCTGATAGAGCTGAGAAAGACCGAATCGATCGGCGCGATTTACGATGAGAGTATTCACAAGAGGAATATCAATCCCGTTTTCAATGATGGTTGTGGATACAAGCACATCGAACTCCTGATGAATGAACTGCATCATCACTTTTTCGAGATCCCCTTCCTCCATTTGACCGTGCGCCACGGCCACGCGAGCTTCCGGCACAAGGCGTTTGATCATCGCCGCGATCGAATGAATTGTCTCGACGCGGTTGTGGACAAAATAAACCTGCCCTCCTCTTTTTAGCTCGGCATGGATCGCAGTCTGAGTGGTGTCTTCGTTGTACTTCACGATATTTGTTTGAATCGCTAGCCGGTCTTTCGGCGGCGTTTCGATGACGCTCATCGGACGAAATCCCATCAAGGCCATCTGAAGAGTTCGCGGGATGGGAGTGGCCGTCAGAGTGATGGCATCCACATTTTTTTTCATTTCCTTCAAACGCTCTTTGTGAGCGACCCCGAAACGCTGTTCTTCATCAACAATGAGCAATCCGAGATCGCGGAAAATCACGTCTTTCGAAAGCAAGCGGTGAGTGCCGATCAGGATGTCTACTTTGCCGTCCGCCGTTTTCTGCAAAGCATTTCTGATTTCGGTCCGCGAGCGAAACCTGCTGACCATATCGATCGCGACCGGAAACATTTCGAATCGCTGCTGGAAAGTATGAAGGTGTTGAAACGCAAGAATCGTTGTCGGCGCCAGAACCGCCACCTGTTTTCCCGAGTTTACGGCTTTGAACGCAGCGCGCATCGCAACTTCCGTTTTTCCGTAACCGACATCTCCGCACACAAGACGGTCAGCGGGTTTGTCCGATTCCATGTCGTCCTTGATGTCCTCAATCGCGGAGATTTGATGCGGTGTCTCTTGAAATTCAAACGCGTCTTCGAACTCACGCTGCAGAACATCATCGGGAGGATAGGAGTAACCTTTTACCGCTTTCCGGTAGGCATACAGCTGCAACAGTTTTTCAGCCATCTCTTTCATGGAAGCTTTTGCTTTGGCTTTTGTTTTTTGCCAGAGGTTACTGCCGAGCTTATCCAGACGCGGCGACGCGTCCGAGGCCCCCATGTATTTTTGAACCAGATCCAGCCGCTCTACAGGAACGTAGAGTTTGTCATCCTCCGCGAATTTCAAAACAAGGAACTCGCGTTCCTGTCCTTCCATGAACATTGTGGTGAGCCCCAGAAACTGTCCGATTCCATGATCCACGTGAACCACATAGTCTTCCGCTTTCAGGTCCCGCAGATCGGAAACAAACTTACCTGCTGCCTTTCGCGATTCTGTGGCGATGGCGGGGCGCAATTCGCCGAACAGATCATCTTCTGTCATGAGAAGGATCCGTTCTTCTGCGTTTTTGAATCCGTGGCGCAGATTTCCGAGTGTTACAATCAGTTTTCCTTCAATCGACGATTCTACTTTTTCATTCAGATCGTGAAAGAACAGAACCGGCGCCTGATACTCCGTAAGAATTTCCGCCAACCTTTCCGCTTTTCCCGGCGTTGGAAAAACAAAGTAGGAGGTGAAACCGTTTTCCTGCGAACGCAACGCATCATTGATGATTTCCTGCACCTGACCGTGGTACTGCCGAACCGATTGATAGTGATATTCGAGCGTTAACTCCTGCGGATCCGGCTCGCTGACAAGCTCGCTGAAAGAAATCTGAAATCCTTTGTTTGTGGATGCGAGCAATTCTTCCCACGGTTGAAAAATCTCTTCCGGTTCAAGAGCGAGACGGTACATCTCATGCACCTGATCGAACCGCTTGCGGTATTCCTGCAGAGTTGCAGAATAAGCCTGCTCCAGCAAAACCGGTTCATCCAGCAAGATGCAACAGTTATCCGGTAAGTAATCCAGAAGAGTCGCCGGCTTTTCAAAAAATGATCGTGCGAACTCTTCATAACCTTCGAACGATCCGAATTCGAGCAGTTGTTCCGTTTTGTCCGTCAGCTCTTCCTGATAAAAGGAACCGGTAAACCGGCCTTCGACAAACCTGCCCCAGGCGTCGATTTCCGGTTGCGTGAGCTGCATTTCCTTTAAGGCGAGTATCGTGATCCGCTCGATTTCCTTTTGCGACCGTTGAGTCGCCGCATCGAAGCTGCGCATCGATTCGATCCGGTTCCCGAAAAATTCTAATCGAACCGGTTGCCCTTCAGCGGGTGAGAAAAGATCCAGAATGCCGCCCCGCAAAGCAAATTCACCGCGCGACGTCACGAGATCCTTTTCCTTGTATCCAAAACTGCGCAATAGAGTGGCGATTTCTACGGGACTCTTTTCATCTCCCCATTCAATCGTTAGAAGGGAACGTCCGAAATTCTCCCGGGGCGCCATCCATTGGACCGCAGCTTGCAGCGGAGCCACGATGATGGGAGTTTGGTCCATAGTCAGATGCCAGAGCGCTTGCATCCGCATCACACTGATTTGCGGGTGAGGACTGACCCCCTGATATGGTTCGGTGTCATGCGCTGGAAAATATACCGGATTCGTTTTTCCCAGATGCGCGGAAAGGAAAGTTAAATCGCTGTAATCATCTTCCGCCTGCTTTGTGCTGGATGTCAAAACCAGAAGCGGCATCTGTAGATGCTGTTGCAACTGGTGAAAATACAGACTTCTCGCGCTTCCTTTGATTCCGGTGACGCGCACTCTCCTTCCGGATAGAAAGGCATCCGTGACAGATTCAAAATCGGCGACTTTCCAGCTCTTTATTAATGGATCTAAGATCATAAACAAAGTGGCGCGGGCGTCCCGCCTGCGATCATTAAGCTTTCGGAAGTTTGGTTATTTTCTCTACTATATTCGAAGTGCTGTAACCGGGCACAAAAGGGATGCTCAGTACCCGGCCGCTGTAAGATTCCATAAAATCTCTGCCTGCAATCTGATCGAGCGGCCAATCGCCACCTTTGACCAGAACATCAGGTCTTACCGCGCGAATGATATTTTCGGGCGTCTCTTCGTCAAACCAGGTGACATAGCTGACCATTTCCATTGCCGCCAGGATCTCCGCGCGTTCTTCCAGACTCATCAACGGCCGCTTTTCTCCTTTGATTCTTCGCGTCGAATCATCCGTATTGAGCGCCACAATCAGATGTGAGCCCAGCCTGCGAGCTTCCCGCAGATATTGGATGTGGCCCGGATGCAGCAAGTCAAAAACGCCATTTGTAAAAACGAGGACGCTTCCTTGCGCGTGCAGTTTCTCACACAGGGAAGACACATTCTCCGGCGGAACAATTTTCATGGCCGTAGGATATATTAAACGCCAGGACGCCAAGGCGCCAAGTTTATAGTAGCGCGGGCGTCCCGCCTGCGAGCTGCGCGGACGAGACGTCCGCGCTACTTTGTTTCCTTTACGCGGATATTCGGCGAGAATTCCCAGCGATGTTGGGGGCGGAAGATTCCGACGTCTTTGATTTGCGAGCGGACCTTAAACGTGTACAGGTGACGGTGGTAATCGTACGGATAATCGTCTTTTCTGTGAGCGGCGACATCCAGAAAATAAGTGCCTTCCACCAGATTCAAATGATCCACAAAAAACGTAACTTCGCCGGCCCCTTTGCATTCCACAGGTTGGAACTCCTCTATATAGGTGTTGGTTCCGTAACAGCAAATGCCTTCTGTGTTGAAGATGCCGATGCCGAAAACAAAGTCGTCCACAGGTTTGCGCACGCGCACAAACATCTTGATTTGCATCCTTTCACCGGAGCTAAAAACGTGTTTTTCCTGATCATACTGATCCAGAAGCTGCACCTTCGTGATCTGGATTTCGCCGCCGCCCCAGCGGGATTGCTGGACGGTTTCATCTTTCCTTTCGCCGGAAATCTCTTCCGTCACTTTCTGGTGCTCGGCCTGCAGATCTTTTTCTTCTTTGCTTTCCACATCCATGAAATAGGCGCCGCATACCATTCGCGGATCTCCGATTTTCTGCACTTCCCCGTGCTTCAGCCACATCGCGGAATCGCAAAGCTCCTTCACCATCGACATGGCATGTGTGACCAGCACGATGGTTTTTTTCCGCCGCCGGAAATCGTTGATTTTATCCAGACATTTGTGCGCGAAAGCTTCATCCCCCACCGCCAGCACTTCATCGATCAACAGGATGTCAGGGTCCACATTCACCGCCACAGCAAAACCGAGTCTCATGAACATGCCGGACGAATACGTTTTTACGGGCTGATCAATAAAATCTTCGAGCTCCGCAAATTTCACGATGTCATCGAATTTATCCGCGATCGATTTGCGGGAAAGACCGAGCATGATTCCATTGATGAAAATGTTTTCACGGCCGCTGATTTCCGGATGAAAACCGGCGCCCAGCTCGATCAACGCCGAAATCTTCCCGTGGGTCGTGATTTTGCCGAAGGTCGGTTTGGAGATGCCGGCAATCAATTTCAGGAGAGTGCTTTTACCCGATCCATTGCTCCCGATAATCCCGAACGTGCCGCCTTTGGCGATGGCGCAATTCACATTTCTTAGCGCAGCGAACGCTTCGCGAGGATTGATCGACTGAAAAAAGTTTCCTCCCAGCAATGCGCTTTTCAGCGTTTGGAACTGGCGCTTGTGAGCAAATTTCTTGTAGAGCTTGCTCACGTTTTCGATTTCAACGGCGTTCATCAGACTTCCTCGGCAAACGTATCCCGCAAGCGGTCAAATACAAAATAGCCAACGAAAAAACTGAGAAGAGAACCGCCGAAAACAGTCAACAAATGTCGCCAGTCCGGCATGTTCCCGTAAAAAATGGCCTGGTGGTAACCATCCATCACATACGAAAGTGGATTGATGTAAAGAACCCGGCGAAACACTTCTGAAATGAAGTTCTCTTCCTGCTGCGTCGTAAAGGTTAACGGATAAATAATCGGACTTGAAAAAAACCAGAGGGTTAACAAATTCGACAGAATATCGCGGAGATCCCGAAAGTGAACGCTCAATGAGGAAATCAAAAGGGAAAATCCAAGGGTCAGGATCAACTGAATGATAATGATAACGGGAAAAAACACTAAATAAGGTGTAAACGGCACTTTGTAAATGATCATGAAGAGAACAAGGATGGGTGTCCCCAGCAGAAAATGAATCATATTCGCAAGAACCGATACGACAGGCAATACTTCCGACGGGAAAATAATCTTCTTGATCAAATTCCCACCGCTGGCGATCACATTGGAAGCTTCCAATAGAGAGGATGAGAACCAGGTCCATGGCAGGAGTCCGCAGAAAAGAAAGAGCGCATAGGGCTGCGTTTCCAGAGTGCGGTTCGGAAGTATGTAGTTGAAAACGATTGTATAAACGATCAAAAGCAAAAGCGGGTTAAAAAAGGACCAGAAAAAACCGAGCATGGATCCTCTGTAACGCGCTTTCAGCTCACGGCTGACAAGACTCCGGATCAGCACCCTGTATTTGTATAAGTTGTGAAGATTCTGCCACATGACAAAACCATAATGGTATCCCTACTGAGCCGCGATTAGCAATGACTGCAATTCAGATGTGTATAGGCCGGGGGTTTCGTAAATAACCAGCGGCGGGTGTTCAGTGAAGCCGGTTGAACTTTTGCCAACGGTAGCAAGGAAAAACACGGGATGCGCGTCTGCAAAGGAATGGACGTACTTCCGTTCATGAGGATGAAAATGAAAAGCGGACGTGAGTTTATCGAAATCGGACTCGCGAAATGCAGGAAGAATTACCGTAAGGCGACCGGCCGGCTTTAACAGGATTTTGGCGCACTCAAACAGATCCTTCAGTTTCATCTTGATTTCGTGTCGCGCAATCGCTTTTTGCGAAGAAGGATTGAGGCGTCCTGAGCCGGCTCTTCTATAGGGCGGATTCGAGTAGATTCCATCAAAAGACGCTTCGGGGAGTATTTCGCTAAGGTCTCTCATATCAGCTTCATGAACCTCTGCTTGTTCAATCTCATTGAATTCGAAATTTTTTCGGCACAATTCCGCGAGTTCCTTTTGAATTTCTATCGCCTTTACAGAACGAAACCGGTTGAGTTTTGACATCAGAATCGTGACAACACCGCAGCCTGCGCCAATTTCCAGAAGCTGGTCCTCCGGTCCGCTTTTCACAAAGTGCGCGAGTAAAACGGCGTCAAGCGCAAAACGATACCCTTTCTCGGGCTGAAGGACCCGAATGTCCGTCCTCCATATGGAATCTTCCGTGTATTGCATATTAATTCAAACTGTACTATATATAGTACTGTTATCAGGTATAGTGGCCGATTTATGGTGGTCTTGCAACAATACCTCCTTTGATAGTCACGACCTCCTGGTGTTGTCGGCTTTGATGCTGGAGAGGATACCCCGGATCTTCAGTTGCCACGATCCGGGGTATTTTTTTGTTTTATTAACCGCCAAGGCGCCAAGAACGCCAAGATTGAAGAAAAAGAAAATTCTATTCTTGGCGACTTGGCGCCTTGGCGGTTCAATCAAAAAGGGGCGCCCGTCTCCCGGGTGGGAAACAGGCGCCCGCGACATGGCCTGATTGAAGGATTAAGGGCAAACGTTATTTTCTGGGATTCGCTGGATTCGATTCGTAATTCGTACGTTATCGATCCACACGCCTCCAGCAACGGTTGCATCAACAAGCTCGTCCGATCCGAAGCGGACTCGAACCAGTACTTTGCTCCCGCTGTAGAGACTAAGATCAGCAGTCTTGGTAGCAAATAAAGGTGACACACCGCTGAAGAAGGGAGTAGCTGTTGTGATGCAGCTCGTGCCAACGCTGGCGGCGTTGTAGCCTTCGTTGATCTCTACGATCTCCCAGGTGATACCGCCATTCGCAGAAATTTCGATTACGGCGCCATCGTACGCGGCGTCTGAATTTTCCGTTACATGGGCAATGTCAAAACTTAACGAAGAGGTATTCGACAATTCCCAGGTTGGCGATACGAGCGAATCGCATTGGAACGCAAAGTAATCAGAGTAGAAATTGCCGCTGGAAAGATTTCCCGATGTAGGAAGCGGAGTCGTTACACTCCATTCGCCGCCCAGCGTCCATCCTTGCGCTGTACCGTCTTCTGCATCGTACAGAGTGCTGACAAGACTCTTGTCAAGATTGACTTCGGCAATCAATGTCCGTTTATTCGGATCCGCCTGACCGGAGGAATTTGCAGTAAGAGTGAACGTGATCCTGTCATCAAATGGCGCTGCCGAGCTGACCTGGAAATAGAATTTTGCAGTTTTTGTCTGTGTACCATTGGCTGCTAGCGTTCCGAGATTTACAGATGTCGGACTCAGGAACTGAACGTATGTGCGATCGCTTACGATACTGACAATGGAATTGGAAGCATTCTTTGTTCCTGTGTTATTGACGTTTACCGTGATTTCAACTTTTTCTCCAGGATCCGCAACCAGATCACGATCGCCGCACGATCCGAGTGCATTGTCCGCCGTGATAGCGGCCGAGCTTACGCGCGCATTGGATCCTTTGAATTGCTGGCAGAGTTCGCCATCCGCGCCGACCGGCACCTGAACCAGCTCCAGCGAGCAACCTGCGGAACTGGTAATGTTCAAATACAGATCGATGTTTTGACCGCAAATCTGCGGATCATTATTGAGCGAAAGCTGAAAAGAAATGCTCGGTTGCGCCGTTGCGCCCGTTGCGATTGTTCCGTAAGAAGCTGGACCGGCTTTATCAATCGTCACTCCCGGTGTGGTTGTTGTAATGCTTGCTGAAACTTGGAATGCTGTGCTGGTGCCCTGATTTGTCAGTGGCACCGTTACGCGTATCTTTTCTCCAGGATCCGCTCCGTTGTCTTTGTTTCCACCAGGTGAATCGCTCACGGAAAATGAAGTGAGGAAATCAGGCAATGAAATTGTTAGGGTCTTTAAAGCTGAACCACCTGTGGAGAATGAAGTGGCATTTGCAGCCTGAACGAGATACCGGTAAGTGACACCTTGATCCACACCGACATCTTTGAACGTGAAACTTCCATTCGCCGGTTGTTCATCGAGCAACAACATCACATCGTCACGTCTCTCGGTTCGAAGCACGCGATACGATGTTGCGCCGGGAACACTGGACCAGGTCACGACCGCTGTCGGATGTCCTGAAACAGAATCAAGAACAGTCTGCACGTTGAATGCGGGAGCCTGGAGCGGCAGTGAATTTGCGGCATCTTGAACTGCCGGCTGGCCATTTGCATCACGTTCTTCAATTCCATGATCTACGAAAGCATCATTGATATAGGCAGCATGGGGAGTGCCGTTCGCCAGACCATCCCCTTCATCATCCACAACCATGTAAGCGTCATAGGCGCCAACGCCCTCTGATTGGTCGCGGGAAGATGCATAAGACGCAACCGCGGATCTGGATTCAAAGAAAAGCCGTTCATGAACGGTCCAGGCCAGATCACGATCGAGAGCTGGATTGTTTCCAGGAAGCGGATCGCCGCTGTAGGTAACATTCTTCTTTTGGGCATCGAGCTGAACCGTTCCGTATCGTGTGCCGCGCAAGAGGTTTTGAACGAGATGATATGCCGTTTGTCCCCAGATCTCTCCTTCGCAATGGCACTCGCGGAGTTTTGGTCCAACGCAAGCTGTGTTCACAACGCTGCACTTTGTTGCAACGTTTGTGGTATCCAATTTCCCGCGGTTTGCGCGGAGTTCATCCACGTTCCGGACGCCATCGCAAGTTTTGATGTTGCCCGTGTCCGGATCGATCAAAAACGGGCCGGTGTTTCTGCCATCTTCAAAAGATTGGCCGATGCACGAATCATGATCCACAAAAAGCGCAATGTGATCACCGACCGCTTCGCCTGTCGCGCGATCTGTAAGATTCGGCGGCAGACCGTCAAAATCATCGATACCGTGACCATACTCATGCTGCATGACGTCACGGATCAATCCTGTATTATTGCAACCTCCCCCACTGCGATAGAAATTCACTGAAGAGCCATTCCAGAATGCATTGCACTGATCATTGATATTGACGTTGACTCCCACAGTCCCTTCGTAAAAGGAAAAATCTGTCCATTTTTTCCCCATGCTTCGCGCTACGTTCGTGTGGTAATAAGCTGTCCGGTCCGCCTGCGTCGATGTTCCGTTTCCAAACACATCAGCTGTATCAAGCTCAGGGATCGGTCCGGGTGTAACAACATCCTTTCCGCCTGTTCCAAAATTGATTACACCTAAAAGGTCGGAACTCGCGTTCGGCTGGAATTCTTCTTGCGGATCTTCTTCCGACTTCAGACATTCTTCACAAAACGTATCAAAGAACTGTCCGTTTAAACCTGAGTTTGCTTCACCTTCATAGTCATAGACTCCATTTTGAGTTGAGGTGAAAGGGAAACCGCTTTGATCTACCCGAACAAACGGAAACGAACGGACGACTTCTGCGTCCCGGAATTCTGCCGGTTTGATGCCGCCGGTTACTTTTCCTTTGATATTGTCTGAAGATGTTTCGCATGCATAATTATTGCGATCTACGAAAGAAACCATTGTTGCCGTTTTGGCGTCCACTTGAGCGAACCAGGTCGCTCTGCCACCGTTTTGCCGGAAAGAAAGTTCATATATCAGGCGATGGGTCAATAGATTTGCTGTCACTGTGGGCAAATACGCCAGGCGCGGTTCTAGAATCACGCTTACTTGATCCTGGGTGAAGCCCGCGTGGAGAAGGGCGGCTGTGAGCGCCTGTTGTGCTGTGATGAGCGCGGTTTCCTGAGTGAGATTTCCTATTTTTGCGGAGTTCCAGTAAATCATGTTGCCGTTGTTGACTGCAAACACCAATCGCGCGCCGACAACCTGCACACCGTTGATTACCTGATCGAATGCGGCGTAACGAACGCGCTTCGATTCTGTTTTGTCGGCTTCCGGAACAAAACGGAGCTGGGATTGTGAAATTTGAAAGAGAGCGGAGTTTGCTGTGATGAAATTTCGCGCAGCCGTTTCGAGATCAGCGGAAGAAGTTCCTCCGTTGAGACTATTTGCGGGACCTGCGATAAAAGGAATGGCGCCTCCATAGACTCGGCGCGCGCTTCCCGTAAGCGGATCAAACGTGCTTTTCCAGTTCCCGCCGTTTGCCGCATTAAAAGTAGTCCATGCGGCAGACGTTTCAAAGACGTTTTGTTTCGTCGCGTCAGAAACCGGAGCAATCACCGGGGGAAGAATGATTTTGTTGGTTAGCTCAGATGTTTTCGGTGGATTCAGTGCGGATGAAAAACCAGCAATCAGGAAAAACGTAATTAAAATAAGAATCCCTTTTTTGGCCATGTGATCCTCCAATCGTCCTGTTTTCTAAGTTATCCGGCTGAAGTTTCTGACACTATCAGCCCACTTCCCAATTTCTTGTGAGTGTTTGTCCTACAAAAAAATCGTAGTGGCAGAGCATTTGCCACTAATTATGAACGAGCCTTTATCGCGCAATTGCTTCCCAACAGAACAAACTAACTTCCTGCAAGCAAATGCTCTGCAACTACGTTAAAAAAGGTTTTTTTGGGCGGCGTAATGGATCAGCTGGGCGTTGTTTTTTAGATGCAGTTTTTCGAGGATTCTTGCGCGGTATGTGCTGATGGTTTTCACACTCAATGATAGCTCGTTTGCAATTTCTGTTGCGGTCTTGCCGGAGGCGATCAACCGGAAGACTTGATATTCCCTGTCAGATAGAGATGTGTGGAGTGGTGTTTCCTCGGCATCGAGCAAATAAAGGAATTGTTCAGCCAGGGATGTGGTTATGTATTTCGATCCACCCGCAACTTTCAGAATCGCCTCCACCAATTCTTCCGGCGCGCTGTCTTTCGTGATGTAGCCTGAGGCTCCTCCTTTCAAGGCGCGCATCGCATACTGTTCTTCCGGATGCATACTCAGAATCAAAACTGGCAGGCGCGGAAACTCTTTCTTGATTTCCGATAAGATCTCGAGCCCTCCTCTTCCGGGCATGGAAATGTCCAGCAAAACAACTTCAAAGGTTTCTTTGCGGATGAGATGCAGCGCTTCCGGCCCCGTGCTCGCTTCAGCCGCAACCGCGATGTTAGGACTCGCTGCAACAAGCTGTTTCAGACCGGCTCTTACAATCGCATGATCATCTGCGATGAGAATCCGGATCATGGCTATCTCCAAATTCCAAAATACAATATCGAAATTCCAAATAATACTTAAACAACAATTCAAAAATTCCAAACTCTATGAACGCATGTTTGAGCTTTTGATTTTGGAATTTGAATTTTATTTGCAATTTGGGATTTGACCATTTGAAAAATTCTTCTAGGTCTGGAGTTTCTTGATGATATCTTTGATCGATTCTTCAGCCGATTCTTCCCACAACAATGCCGAGCCGGCGCCCATGTGCCCGCCACCTCCATACTCCGACATCAACTCACCGATGTTTACTTTGCACGTTCTGTTAAAGATGGCGTGGCCTATCACTACCGCGACATGTTGTTTCTGCGGTCCCCAGTGGATGCGCAGAGAAACATTTGCGTCCGGGAACAGCGTGTAAACCAGGAATCGATTGCCGACCGGAATCGGATCAACATCTCGAAAATCGGTCACCACAACATTCTTTTCCATTCTGGAGTGTTTGGTCGTTAGCGACTTAAATTCCTCCCACTGCGATCGCATGAGATCGACCCGGCTTTGTACCTCAGGCATTTCCAATACTTCTTCGATCGTAAAGTCCTTCAGTGCTTTCACGAGACTCAAAAAATAATCCTCGAATCTCCCAAGACCTGTTCTTGGATCGACTGTAAAGCCAAGCAATACATAATCTTTTGGATCCAGCACATCATCCATTGTCAGATTTGCGCTGTCCATACGATCCGTTTCGGCGATTAATTTTTCGAATCGATGCAATTTCGGACTGTTATAGTATTCGTAGATCACGCGAGCTGTGCTGGGGGCCTGCCTGTACATCCCTTTGAAATCCGGCGGAGGCTTTTCGTTGCTATCCGTTAGAAGATGATGATCAAACCACATTCCACATTCCGGATGATATGGTAGGTTTGCGAATACGTCGTCACTTCTTACGATGAATTGTTTGTCGGTTATGTCTTGCGGATGGATGAGCCAGATGGAATCAATGTCTTCCATTTCCGTAATCAGTACGGAACAGGTCAGTCCATCCATGTCCCCACGCGTTACGAGTCTCATAAGGTTGCCCTCCTCGCTGCTATTTAGATTAAATAGGTTGTGATGTATTTAATCAAGATGAACACGTAGTGCGCCTTGTTTTCCCCTCCTTATGAAGGAGGGGCGAAGGGGAGGTTGGAAAGAGAATAAACAGAAGCAACCCTCCCTCAATCCCTCCCTTTATAGGGGAGGGAAGTCAAACACTTTCCCCTGATAAGAGGTCGTCGGGGGCGTAATCGCGTACGTTACACATTTTCTTTCTTGAGACTACAGGTTACACTCGAGAGAGGGTTTAATTTCGAAAGGGGTATCTCGTTTGAAGAAAAAGATACTGTTTTCACTGCTCATTTTGATTTTTCTTCTCACTGCGGGTCTCCTGATTATTAACCTTCCTTCCACGAAACAGAAAGTCGGCGCGTACCTCATCGATTACCTGAAGAAGGAATATGGCATCCACGCCGAAACGGATCAGTTCGACTACAAGTTTCAGGACGGTCTTCTCATTGTGCGCATAGATAAAGTCAAAATCTTCGGCGGAAAGACCAATCAGGATCTGTTCTTTCAATCAAAGTTTTTGGAAGTGGAAATTCCTTACTCCTCACTGTGGCGAGATCATTTTCTGGTTCAGAAGCTGGTTCTGAGCGGTCCGGATGTAAACCCTGAGAATTTGCCGCAGTTGCGGGAACGGCCACAGACAAAAAGTGAGAAGACTTTTGAGATTCAGAAAATCGATTTGAGAGATGGCATCCTTCGTTACGGACGGATGCCATTAGAGAAAATCGAATTACAGGCAAAAATTCAGAATAACAATCTTGAATTGCAAACCCTGAAAGCCAGATTCGATACCATCACCATTGAAGGTTCCGGTGAGCTGAAAAATCTTTCCGATCCGCACTATCAACTGAATTACAAGGCAGCAGGAAATCTTTCAGCGGTACAGAAAATTCTTGCAGATGCTCCTCCGCTCAAAGGGGAATTCACAACAGAGGGAAAGGCGTCTGGAGAGACCGGTTCGTATGTTGTTGAAGGAAAATTGCGTAGCGATCACCTTTCAGTTTACGGAGAACAGCCCTTTACCGCCGGTGGAACTTTCCGGTTCGATTCTGCAAATACGGCAGTTCCTTTGAACCTCAGCGTGCAATGGGATTCTGCTCCCGCTGGACTTGCGCGACGATTTGATCCGGATCTTCCGCAGTTGGCTTCTGTGACCCAAGGCAGCGTCACGTACCTGGGTGGAAAGGATTTCTGGCAAGGTCTGGCTTCGTTTGAGTTGGATTTGGTGCAGGCGGCAGGACGGGGGATTCCAGTGGCCGGTCGCGTCTCTGGCCGGCTCAACGATGGCGCGATCCACATCGAGAAGAGTCATTTGAGCACTGGTTCAGCGCAAGCAACTTTTGAAGGACAGCTCACGCAATCACAGATGCTTCTGGATCTGGATGCGAATGTGAAACATGCAGCCTCGCTCGCATTCGTTAGTCCGGAAATGCAAAAAATTCCCGGATCCTACTTCGTCCGTTCCCGTATACAGGGTCCTTACAAGAATCTGCAAGTTCAATGGGATTTGAAGGGCACGGCTCCCGATGTTCAAATCGTTTCAACGGGGGCGTATCGCATGGCGGCCAATCGGATCCAGGCGACTTTTCAGGGCAATGCTGATGCGAAAGTGCTTGCGCGTTTTTATCCGGCAAAGCTTCAGGGCAACATCACGTTTGAAGGAAAGGCTTCCGGTTACGTAATGAGTCCAGTGCTGACTGCAGAAGTTCAGGGCACCGGTTTGAACGTAAATGGAACTGAGATTGGCGAAGCAACATTGGATTTGGAAAGTGATGGCAGAATTTTGAACGCAGAAGCGCAAATTCCAGCCTACTCTACTGTCGCCAGCGGCAAATACACGTTCAAGAATCGCAGCTTCGAATTGGAAACTCACTCCGATCAATTGGACCTTGCGACACTGCGCCCGTTCCTTCCACCAACGGCACAGGAAGCGCAAGGAACATTCACCGCATCGATAACTGCTGCAGGCAACGCGCGGAAATGGCAGGATGCAGATGCGCATGTGATGCTGGAGAAGGCAGACTTCAAGTACCGTGCGTATGGCGCAACCATCAAGCTAGCGACCGCGGATTTGCAACAGCGGACTGTTACGGTCAACCTGGATACGCAGACCACACACGGCAACGTCCAGGTTCGCGGCACCGTTCCTGTTTTTCGCAAGGGAGAAATGGATCTCGATGTTACCGGACAGACCGACATGAAATTTGTTTCTCTCTTTCAACCGAAACTGCAAGCGGAAGGACCGGTGAATATAAACGTTCATCTGGGTGGTACGTTTTCCAAACCGGACTATTCCGGCCGCGCTGCAGCGGAACAATTTGCTGTCATTTCAGAGGATCCGCCCGTTGAATTGAAACAGGCGAACATGGCGGCGGATTTTAGTGGCGCCGAAATTGGATTGCGCGGAACAGGAATTCTGAACGGCGCTACTCTCAGCATCGATGGCAACCTTCCTCTTGTGCGAAGCGCGGGATTCGTCCATTTAACGCTGGACAATCTTTCACTGGCAACGTTGACAACACAAACGGAAGCAGACGTTCGCGGAAATATTTCGATTGATATGGACGCGCATGGAATTGGACGGGATCCGGAGACCTGGAGCGGTTTTTTCAAAATTGTACCTTCACAGGTAATTGTTTCAGGACATTCGATCGAGACGCCCGAACCGCTGGAAGTCGAAATGACCTCAGGCAAAATGTTCCTTAATAAAATTCACCTGAAATCGGGCGCGGTCCTGGATACCGAAGCGCAGGGCCAGGTTAATTTTCGTACGGGTCAGGTGGAAGGGCTTGTGCGCAGTTCCATCGAAATGTCACTGCTTTCCGGTTTCATGACGGATGCAGCGGCAGAGGGCAAATTGCGAGCTGATATTCACGTTGCAGGAACAACGAAGAGTCCTGATTTCGAAGGATTGATTCAGATCGAAAATGGAATGTTCCGCAAATTTCAATCACCGCTTTTGTTGGAACAGATTCAATTGCGCGCGCCTCTACATAAGGATGGCATCCGGATCGAGAATCTGACCGCTCGCATGGGGGGAGGCACCATCGAAGGAAGCGGTGAGATCATGCTGACGAACTGGGCTCCAAAGGACATCGATCTTCAAGTAGCTGCGCGCCGCGTTGGAATGAACTATCCGGATGCGTTCCGGAGCCAGCTGAATGCTGATCTCACGATGAAAAATGTGAACCAGGATTTTTTGATTTCCGGAAAGGTGCAGGTAATTCGTTCCACTTACAGAGACGATATCGATCCACGCGATCGCCTGGTGAATTCACTTCTATCTCAAAAGACCGACCTTTCTCCGCAGGCAGCCGCGCAGGGAAGGATTCGATTGGATATCGCTGTTGAAACGCTCGAAGACTTTCAAATGCGAAATAACATGGGAAAAATTCAAGCCGCTGCCAATCTGGAGGTCAAAGGTCTGATGGATGAACCGCGTCTTTCCGGACGGGTTCGAGTCCGGGAGCGTAGCGAAATTACCTTTGAAGGGAACCAGTTTGAAGTGCAGCGAGGCAACATTGACTTTTACGGACAACGAAAAATCGATCCGGTATTCGATGTCGAGCTGTTTACGATTGCCACAGACACCGACACGCAGCAAGACTACGAAATCACGATACCTCTTTCCGGGCCGTTGAGTGATTTGGATCGCCGCGATCCAACTTCTTTTCCACCATTAGCGCCCAATCAAATCTATTTCCTGCTTCTGACCGGAAAAGCGGACGTTCAGATCAGCGCCGCTTCGGGCAGGTTTTTTGACCGGCAGCTAGGCGCTTTCTTATCCGGCGGGGCTTTTTCCAATGTTCAGCAAAAAATTGCGCGAAGCTTTGGATTGAACCGCGTAGAAATCCAACCGGAACTGGTGTCATCCGAACTGAATCCAGGCGCCAAATTGGTACTTGGGAAGGATTTTACCTCTTCGTTAAGCCTGGTTTACTCAGTTTCCTTAACCGAATCGGATGACCAAACCTGGATCGCTAATTATAAAGCTCCTAAGAATGTTTCCTTCCGTTTTGTGGATCAGCAACAGGGTTACACCGCCAACTTGCGACACCTGATTCGATTTGGAAGAGGCCAGTCCACAGGCAAGTTGCAGGATCTGCACAGGGTTCGGAAACGAAAAGTAGAATCGTTAGAAATTGAAAATGATTCCTTGCTCACCGATCAGGAAATCTCAAAAGAAATCGGTTTGGAAATAGGAGATACGTACGATTTCTGGACAGTCCAGGACGAACTGGAGAAGCTGGAAGAGACACTCCAGGAACGGGACGTCCTCTTCTCTTCGACTGAAGCCGAAGAGAAGGAAGTGGGTTCGGATCGCGTTGCTCTCAAAGTCAAAGTTACCGGAAAAGAGCGCCGGCAAATGATTTTTGAGGGATATAATGTTTCCTCTTCCCAGCTCGAAAAATTCCAGCGTTTTTGGAGAGAAGGATTTTCACCAGAGGGAGTTACTGAAATCATTCGTGAAAATTTATTGCGTGATTTGTGGCTGGAAGGCTATCACAAAACCGAAGTTCGGAAAGAAACATCTACGCCAGACGGAATCATCCAGCACCGGTTCTTGATTCAACCGGGGGCGCTTTATACGGATACGCAAATAAAGTTTGTGGGGGCCGAGCAGTATCCGACTACTGAGCTGGAAGAAGATTTTCAAGCCCTTTATCCCGGACGCGCCGAAATGAGCAGTGATGCAGTTCATAACTTCCAGTCACTCGAACGCAAAATCGTCGCGCTTTACGTGAGGCGAGGATTTCTTGATTCCTCGGTAGAATTGGGACGTTTACAGCTGACTGCGCCACAAGCGATCAAGGAAATCACGGTTCATGAAGGAACCCAAAGCAAGATCGTTGACATCGTGATTTCAGACAATCAGGAATTGCCTGAAGACCTAATGAAACTGCTGAAACTGAAAAAGGGAATGGTTCATGATCAGGCTCTTCTCATTGAAGATGAGGTGACTATTGGGGATTTTTACGAACGCCTGGGTTACATCAATGCGGAAGTCGAGAGCAGCGTTAAGAAAGTCGAGGGCGGATTGATCGTGAAATACGACTTAAAAAAAGGTGGCGTTGCGATTGTTGATTCAATTGACATTCAAGGACCGGAATTCACCAGTCAAAAGTTGATCACAAAGCGTTTACAGTTGAAAGAAGGAGAAATACTGAATCAAGACAAGCTGGCAAACGCGCAGAAAAATCTGACCGATCTACGAATTTTCCATCAAGTGACGGTTCGTCCGCAGTCGACAGACACACCTGATCGTTATCGTGTTGTGGTCGATGTCATTGAAAGGAACCATTATGAGCTTACGTATGGTTTTCGTTACGATACGGAGACAGATCTTGGAGGCGAAGTTCAGCTCACAGATCTGAATCTTTTTGGTTCAGGGCAATCCATTTCTTTTTACACACGAATTCATCAAAAGGATCAACTCTATCGAATTGTTTATCACTCACCAACACTTTCCGGTCTGCGATGGAAAACTCTTATTTCTACCTCCTATGAGAGCGGCGATCTTTTGTTGCTGGAAGATGAAAAACTGGATGGGGAAAGATTCGATCTTACCTTTCAACGTCAGAAAGAGCTTCGCGATCAGTTCATTTTGATTCCAGGTTTTCAGTTCGAGTATTTGACCGTAACACCGGTTGAAGAAGATTCGAATATCGAACCGGTGGAAGGATTGAAAGTATCCAGATTCATTGGAACCCTTCTTAGAGACACCAGAGACGATCCGTTTAACGCAAAAAGAGGAAGTTTCTTTTCCAGCGATCTGCAATATGCTCCCGGATTTATAGGCGATGTTTCTTATTTGAAAAGTTTCAATCAGTATTTGCGATTCCGGCCTGTTGGAAAATATCTCTGGGCTTCGGCTCTCCGTCTTGGATTGGCGACCGACCTTCCGGGACGAATCGTAACGGAAAGATTTTTTGCTGGCGGAAGTTATACAGTACGCGGCTTCAAGAAGGATCAAGTAGGACCAGAGTTGCCGGATGGTACTCCCGCGGGCGGGGAAGCGCTATTCGTGCTGAATCAAGAGTTCCGTTTTCCTATCTGGAAGTGGTTCGGCGGCGCCGTTTTTTACGATGCCGGGAATGTTTACAGCGGGGTGGGTGACTTTAATCCCTTTGATTTACGCCACTCGATTGGTCCGGGATTGCGTTTGAATTCACCGTTCGGAATTGCGCGATTGGATTACGGTGTCAATATTAGTCCCGAAGACGATGAACCCCGCGGCGTCCTTCATTTCGCCCTCGGCCAGGCCTTTTAACGCAAAGACGCCAAGATGCCAAGGCGCCAAGAAAAAAGAAAATAGACTCTAAAATCTTGGCGTTCTTGGCGCCTTGGCGGTTAAATTTGAGTGATGAATATTCTTGCACTTTTGTCGAGTCGTGCTATGATTACCGATTTCTTACCCTATGAAAAAAGATTTTCACATGCATACCTACCTTTCGGATGGTTCTCCCAGTCCGGTAGAGCTTGTGCGCGCATGCATGGAGCTGAAACTCGATGAAATTTCCATTACCGATCATGATTCCATTGGCGCCTATCCGGAAGTGCTGGAAGTGGCGCGCGGTTCTTCATTAAAAGTGACTCCCGGCGCAGAGCTGGACTGCACTTATGGAAACCTGGAGATTCATATGCTGGGTCTGAATCTGGACACTCAAAACGAAGCTCTCAATCACCATCTCAGTGGGATTCAAGCCGCAAGAAAAAAGAGAGCTCAAGAGCAGGCGGATGCCATCAATCGTCATTACAGAAGGACGATCGTCGATCTCGAAAAAATATGTTCCCACTGTCAGACATTCATGAATCCGCATCTGATTCACGCAATGATCGATGAAGGTTTGTTTGATGAATTTCATCCGGCCGACCGGTACAAAAGAGCTCAGCAGTGGATGAAGCAGAATATCCAGGTGGATTCTGTGATCGAAAAACCAACAGCGGAAACCATGCTTAAAATGATCCATAAATCCGGTGGAATCGGCGTTCTGGCCCATCCCGGTTATTATCTAAAAGATGGTCTTGATGTTCGCCAGATGATCAGCGATCTAAAAGAAATGGGAATGGATGGTCTGGAAGTGACGTATCCATATTTTCAGGAAGCCTCACGCGAATTCCCTTCTTTGCAGCACGAAAGGGAAGCGATCGAAATTCTTCATGAACTGGCGAGCCAGTTTGAGTTGCTGGAGACGACCGGCAGTGATGCGCATGAGATCCGGCAGCTTGTATCCTGGCACAGCCGTTCGTAAAACACGCTGTGTTGTCCGAGCCTTTTTTCAAAGCCTTTGATGAGGTTCTCCGTGAGCTGAGTTTGCCTGCTTATCTTTGCGGCGGGACCATCCGCGATCTTCTCCTGAAACGCCCCTTTCATGATGTCGATGTCGTGTTGCCGGAACGCGTTTTCACCGCAGCTCAATTGTTCCAAACGAAAATCAATGCGCCTTATTTCGTGCTGGACAGGGAGCGACAGGTTGCGCGGGTTGTTTGCGGCGGAGGGAATTGGGATTTTTCCGGTTTTCGCAACCACACAATCGAAGGAGATTTGCGCAAACGGGATTTCACGATTAATGCGCTCGCTGTTTTATGGGAACACTTTTATCCTGGTCAGAAACTCGACACGCTGATTGATCCATACGGCGGCCTTCAGGATTTGAAACGGAAAAAGATCCGGGCGGTGGCAGAGGAAAGCCTGGAAGAGGATCCGTTGAGAATGCTGCGAGCGTTTCGAATCCAGGCCGAGCTGCATTTTGAAATTGAACAGGCGGTCTTGACACAGATCGAACAGATTCATTTAGAAATTCAGAATGTCGCTGTGGAACGCATTACGGAAGAGCTTGATCGGATTCTTCTGCAACCCGATTCGGCCAAGGCATGGAAAGCGATAGGAGATTCCGCGCTTTTTGGCTCCCTTTTTCCGGAACTGCAGCCGATGCAGGGCTGCGAGCAGGGCGGTTATCACCATCTGGATGTATGGAAACATACAGCAGAAGCGATGGTTTATTTTGAAGATCTTCTTATACGCATTGAGGAGTTTTTTCCGGATCATGCGTCCTTTCTCAAAACTTATCTGGAGGGCACAGCGGGAACTCTCGAACGAATGCGGCTTCTAAAATGGGCGCTGCTTTTGCACGATATCGGGAAACCGGCAACGCGCGAATTAAAGGAGCCGGCACGTTGGCGTTTCCATGGCCATGATCATGTGGGCTCAGATATGGCGGCAAAGCTTTTACAGCGTTTGAAATTCGCGCGCAAAGATATTCAAACAATCTCCACGATTGTGGAACATCATTTGAAGCCGCTGAACTTGTTCAATCAGGAAGAGCGGGATTACTTTCGTTTCTTTCGCGCAGCCGGCCAGGAAGCGATTGGCATTATTTTGATTGCATACGGCGACATGAGCTCAGCAAGAGGTCCGCTTGCGGACCCTTCGAGGATTGACGAGTATCGCAGTCTAATGGAGGATCTCTTCCGGTATTATCGCCAGGTCTATTATCCGACCGTGAATACACCTGAGCTCATCAAAGGGCGGGATCTGATGGTTGTGTTTCAGCTAAAACCGGGACCCGTGTTGGGACAGATTCTGAAAGAAGTTCGGGAAGCTCAATTAACCGGGCAACTGCGAACACGCGAACAAGCGCTCGAATTCGCTTCCAAGCTGCTGAAAGACAAATCCCCTTGAAAAAAAGGGCAGGGACAAGCCCTGCCCCTACCGGTACGGGCGACCCTTGTGGTCGCCCGTTCTTCAACCTTGAACTTTGAACTTTGAACCTATAGAATAGGCTGTCTTCTCGGGCAAAAAAAGCTATGAAAATCATGGAGATTCTGTACATTGCAGGGTTTTATCTGTTCGCATCGATGACCGTCATTTCCGCTTTTGTTGTTGTGCTGAGCAAGAACATTTTGCGGGCGGTTTTTGCGCTCCTGTTTACCCTGTTTGGAATTGCAGGACTCTTTCTGTTTTTGCACGCCGATTTTCTCGCAGCCACGCAGGTGCTGATCTATGTGGGAGGCGTCCTTGTGCTTCTGCTGTTCGGTATCATGCTCACACAAAAGGTTGTGGAAGCCGACATTCGCACAGGAAAAATACAATTTACTCCTACTCTCGTTGCTATGGGTGTCCTGTTTGTATTTTTGCTTTTCTTGATTTTTCAGACACCCTGGAATCCGAAAGGCACTGCGGACTTCGATCAGAATCAGTTTGGCGAAGGCACGACGGCAGGGATTGGCACGCTTTTAATGACCGAGTGGTTGTTGCCATTTGAAGTTGCATCTGTTCTACTGCTGGCTGCATTGATCGGTTCGGTCTCCATCGCGCGAACCAGGAGGACGACCGAATGAGCTTCATTGAGCCCGGTCTCTACCACTATTTGATCATTGCTGCCCTGTTATTTTGCCTCGGCCTTCTTGCCATCCTTACGCGGCGCAATGGGATCGCGGTGTTGATGGGTATTGAGCTTATCCTCAACGCGGCAAACATAAATTTTGTCGCTTTTTCCTATTACGTGACCCATACGCTCGGCGGTCATGTATTCGTCGTCTTCGTGATTCTGCTTGCAGCCATTGAAGCAGCGGTTGCGCTTGCGATCGTGTTCGCGATTTACAGGCATTTTCACAGCGTGGAAGTTCCTAACGTCAACGTAATGAAGGGTTGATCGATGGATCCAGACATCATTCAACAGATTCAAAGCAGCATCCCGTACTTCGTTCCGGAATTAATGTTGACTGCGACTTTTCTGCTGGTGTTGATCGGAGAAATAATCTCGAAGCGATCCAGCTATGTGGGCTTTGGAATCATCACGGCCGCGGGTTTGATCGCAACGATTTTTCTATCTCTTCAACTCTACAAGGTGCCGGATATTTCGCTCTTCTTCCGGATGATCGTTGTCGACCGATTTGCGATTTTCTTTAAAGTCATTTTTTCTTTCTCGGCGATTCTCATTGTGTTGTTCTCCATGAACTCGAATGAGCTGAAGAAATACAGTGCAGGTGAATATTATTGTTTGCTGCTCTCGGTCGTTCTGGGAATGAACCTGCTTGCTTCTTCTACGAATCTGTTGATGATCTGGCTCGCGCTCGAGCTTGTCAGCATTCCTTCCTATTTGCTTTCCGGGTTTTTGAAGGATGACCGTCTATCGGCTGAGGCGGCGCTGAAGTTTGTGATTTACGGATCCGTCTCCACTGCGATCATGTTGTTCGGCTTATCTTACCTGTACGGAATGACGGGCGCCTATGAAATCAACGATATCCGGAATGCTCTTCGCTCTTCCCAGGTGAATTCCGCTGTACTGCTGATCACCGTTTCACTGATTCTGGTTGGTGTCGGATACAAGATTGCGGCTGTGCCGTTTCATTTCTGGCTTCCGGATGTTTTTCAAGGTTCCCCAACAGCCATTACCGCTTTCTTCTCTTATGGTCCAAAGGCCGCGGGATTTGCTTTTCTGATTCGGCTTTTTTACGGAGTCTTTGCTGAAGGTGGCCCGGATTACAAAGTCGTGGGTCAATTGCACTGGCCTACATTAATGGCGCTCATTGCCGCGATCACAATGACCGTTGGGAACGTCGTTGCGATCTGGCAAACCAGCATGAAACGAATGCTTGCGTATTCTTCGATCGCTCATGTGGGTTATATGCTGATGGGCTTTGTGCTTCTTCGCCAGGACGGAATCGAAGCGATTCTTTTTTACTTGTTGGTCTACATGGTGATGAATCTCGGCGCATTTCTGGTTGTGATTGCGTTATCTTCTCATATGGACAGCGACAACCTGGCCCAATACCGCGGATTGCGCGCGCGATCTCCTTTTGCTGCTTCGATGCTCGCGATGTTCATGCTCTCTTTGACTGGCATTCCCCCTTTTGCAGGATTCATCGGAAAGTTCTATTTGTTTGCGGCCGCCGTTCATGCTCAATTCTACTGGCTCGTCATCGTTGCCGTGCTCAATAGCGTTGTGTCGTTTGTGTATTACGGTGGAGTCGTGAAACGCATGTTTCTGGAAGAAGGGAGCACGGATCCGATTCAGATCCCTCAGCTTTCGCGCGTGTTGCTGGTCCTTTTTGGCGTGGCGCTTCTGGTGATGGGCATTTACTGGTCCCCGTTTGCAGATTATTCCCATCTATCCGCCAATATCTTGTTCGAAAAAGCCCGCCTCGCTTTAAGATAAACTTTAACGCAGAGACGCAGAGA